>NZ_CAWQOK010000087.1:0-2747 GCF_963896075.1 Proteus sp. G4415 | reverse complement strand
TCTTGATTTAATAGCAAAAAAGTGTTTTTTGTTATTTTTTTTACCTTGAAATAGGCTTACCCATTCATTAGCAATATTTATGAAATCATAGCGTTCAAAAAAAGAATTTTTTATATAATCATTTTTATCATTTAGAACGTTAGAAATTTTCTTTGTTATATCACTACTTATTCTAATTACATTATTTTTTTTATAAACGGAGTCTTTTTGCCCTCCTCTATTATAAGTAATTACATGACATCCCATGTATTGGGCTTCTATCATACCTATTCCAGCAGACTCTGCTCCTCCAGTTTTATTTAATCCACATAATAATAACTTTCTCTTATTTAATTCTTTATATAATATATCTCTTGGGAGCTTTCCGTGAAACACTAATTTGTTTTTTGTTTTTAACATATTAATCTTCTCATAAAAATTAACTTCAAATTCATTGAAGTTTAGAGAAGAGTGCATGTTTTTATTATATAAGTTAGTGCTACCATATATATGTAAGATCTCTTTTCCACCACTATTTATATATTCAAAATATGCATTTATAACTTCATCAAATCCCTTTGATTTTGATATATTTCCTACAAAAGCTAGACCATTTCTGTGCTGAATATTTCTTTTATATGGTGCTAATAAATCATAATCAATAGCATTTCTTATATATGTTATTTTATTTAAAATAAAGTATTTGTATAATGAACTCATGTGATGCGGTGAAACAGTTACAATACCATCTATTTTGTTTTTTTTTAGTAAAGTTACTACATGCTTGATATCTAGATAGTTGTGATGCCAATGATATATCTTTGATTTTTTATATTTAACTAATAACGGTAAAACATTATTAGCATGACCAACGGTCACTAGGACATCAGTATTATTTTCTTTATACCATGTAATTAATTCATTGGTCTCTTTAATTTCAACATAATTTATATTATGTATTTTACAAGTTTTAGCCTTAGATAATATAACAACATCATGATTTAATATAGCTAATCCTTTAGCTAAATTTAATAAAGATGAAACAGTGCCTGACGAGGGTTTTTTTGTTAAATCAGTATGTATTAGACCTATTTCATCATTATGGAAAAATGTTATTTTCATTATAATAATCCCTATCTTGTGTAATTATTAAATTTAATAATTTTATTAATGTGAATAAAAATAGATAGTTGCAATAAAATTAAAATACAAGCCATAGTTATTATAAACAAAGTTTAAAGCTACCGCACTGGGTTTACGGCCCCCAGAGCGCCAAAAATTTCTCGAAAATCTCTTATCTATCTGTAATATAAGAGTTTTGTTATATAAGCATACTTTAACAGTACGCAAAACCGCTTTGAGATTAGACTCTTCAAACCAGCGGGTCAAGTTATTGCTGGGTATTCTAACATTGATTAGGTATATATAAGTATCGGAATATCGACTGATTTAGCAAGATCATTCTGAAATATCTATAAAGATGTAGATAAAAAGAATATGCCAGCTATTTTGTAGTTGGCACGAAAAATTTGATGTTTTTTAGTTAATACTTTAAGTGGTTTAGTTTATCTAGTTTACATGTAACTAGCTAAACTTTATCGCTTTTTATTTAACACGAAGCTGATCGAATCGTTTAATGTTCATTTCAACCTTATATGCTTCAAAAAGTTTTTTACAATCATATTTAGGTTCATACCCTAATTCGCTTTTAGCATTTGAAATATCCATTAGAAAACCACCACCATATGGTTTATGTGGCATGTAAATAATGTTAGATTTTTTTTCAGGTGGAGAGAATACTTCTATAATAGTCTCTATCTGTTGTTTTAATGTTACAGGAATACCTGTTCCTATGTTGTAAAATCCTTGATCTCTATCCACTAATACCGCTTTACAGAGCATTTGGCTAAAATCATCCACATAAACCATATCTTTTGAATAATTTGGATCCCCCCATAATTCTATGTCTTCACCTTTTTCTGCTTTTTCTATCATTTGATATAAAGGCCTTTTAGTCTTCTTACCATTTGGATAATAGTAATGATAAGGACTATAATTATATATAGTGGGTAATCTGAAAATAAACTTCTTAAGATTATATTCTTGATGATAATGTTCAATGAGTTCTAGAGCTGTATTTTTTGAAATAACATAAACAGCATGATCGCCTTTATAATCAAACTTTTTTTCCAAGTCAGGTAATAAGGTGATGTTTGCACTGGAATGCAGTGAAATATCAAAAACTGTTTGTGTATAAATTATCCTATCTGCTTTTACTTTTTTACAATACTCTAATACATTAAAAGCTCCAAAAATATTTACATTCAAATATTCTTGAGGATTATATTCATCCATATAAGATGGAATTTTTGCGGCTAAAAGCATAACTGTATGAATATTATCCGTAGGTAATTTTTCGAAATCGGCCGAGCTTGTAATATCAACACTAATGTATTTTATATTATATATATTAAAAGCATCAGTATCACGCTTACCAACAGCTATGATCTCAAATTCATCTTTATCAAAAAACTCTGTACAATAGCGAGTTAAGTAAGAGCCTACATTTCCAGTAGCTCCAAAAATTATAATTTTTTTCATTAAATTAAACCTTATTTTTGATGATAATATCTACTATGAGCTTCATATCATTTATATCATATCGTTGGTCGCAGGGGAGCGGAAGTATATTTTTAGCATAGTTATATTCAATGCTACTTTCAGCACATTCATCTATTACATTTTGCCATAAAGTTGGTATATATATT
>NZ_CAWQOK010000086.1:0-2045 GCF_963896075.1 Proteus sp. G4415 | reverse complement strand
TTTAATTATTATTGAGGATTTATTATGAAGAAAAATAAACTTATGCTATTTACTGCAACATTATTATTATCATCTGCAGGTATTATTTCAACAGCATCAGCTGAGGTGACATTAAAGCATGGCTATATTGATATCCCACCCAGCAGAGCTTTTCTTTGTTCATCCGAAGGGGAGAATTTAAATAAAAATTGTGGTCCGATACAGTATGAACCGCAATCCATTGAAGGGGATAAAGGGTTCCCTAAAGGTGGCCCAGCAGATGGTGAAATTGCCAGTGGTGGAAAGGCAACTTTTTCTGCTTTAAATGCACAAAGTGCAGATCGCTGGCATAAAGTGGCAATGAAAAGTGGCGAAAATACTTTTAAGTGGACATTAACTGCAAAACATAGCACTGAATCATGGCGCTTCTTTATTACTAAACCCGGGTGGGATGTTAATAAACCATTGACCCGTGCTGATTTTGATTTAACACCTTTCTGCCAACGAAATGATAATGGGAAAATACCCACAGAAACCGTAACATTAAATTGTAATATACCAGAGCGTTCTGGTTATCAAATTATTTTAGGTGTTTGGGATATTGCTGATACGGGTAATGCTTTTTATCAAGTTATTGATGCTGAATTTAAAAAATAACTCGCTATATTTTATTTAAATAATTATTTTTGTCATACTGTTAATCTTAACACTATTAAGATTTTGGCTAGGATTAATAACAAAAAATTATATTAATGATAAGAATTAAATAAATATAACGGTTATTTTTGTTTAATTGTTAGCGCCGTGAAAATGGCGCTATTTTCATTAAACTGACTGGAAATCCTTCGCTCACAATGCTACTTTCTAATCTATACCTATAATTATTTAGCTTAAAACCAACATCATTGAGGCGCGATTATGGAAATCTATTTAGATACCGCAGATATTGAAGAAGTGAGAAAACTTTCACAAGTGCTTCCTATTGCTGGTGTCACTACCAATCCTTCTATTATTGCTCAATCAGCGCAGCCCATTGAAACGTTATTACCTGAATTAAAAGCCGCTATGGGTGGCAAAGGGCGGATATTTGCGCAGGTGATTGCCCGTGATATCGATACCATGATTGAAGAAGCATTGCGCATTGGTAATATTGCCGATAATACTGTGATTAAAATTCCCGTCACTGAAGCTGGCTTGGTTGCTATTAAACAATTAAAGCAAAAAAATATGTTGGTATTGGGGACTGCTATTTACAGTGTGTCTCAAGGGTTGATGGCGGCGCTAGCAGGGGCTGATTATATCGCTCCTTATGTGCATCGTATGGATAGACAAGGCTCTGATGGTGTGAGAGTAGTAAGAGAGTTGCAAACGCTGGTTTCCATGCATAATTTACCCACTAAAATACTGGCAGCTAGTTTTAAAACACCACGCCAAGTGGTTGATTGTCTGTTGTCTGGCGCTTCGGCTGTAACACTTCCGATAGAGCTTGCCTACTCTATTATCCGTTCACCCGTAGTCGATGATGCGATTAATAAATTTACTGATGATTGGTCATTAGCCTTTAATCGCCAATCATTGTAATGATTTTATTGTGTTTGTTATTTGGCGCTATTTAATGTTAATGGCGCCAATAAAATAATAATCATAGGTAAAATAAATATTATTCTTATTCAATTTTTCTGTCTATATTAAATAAAAACTCTACTGATGAATTAGACTATTTAAAAAGAATAGAATGCTGAGCATTATACTATATTGTAGAAATATTATCTGATTAAATTGCGCAATAATAATTTATTATATCGATTTGTGTTTTTAAAGTAAGATTATTCTCTGCTAAATTATCGTATACGCGGACAAGGTGTAATTTAATCAATTATTGATTTATATCTAACAATAAGTTGCCTTTGTGGTAATCTAAAAATAAATCTATTACTATAACCTTAGCATTTTAATGGATTAATAATATAATATTTTTATGCTATTTTGTTGTTTATAAACACTTTTATCATGTTCTTTTATTCTTTTTGTCCGTTCTTACTGTAAACTCAGTAAGTTGATTTTAT
>NZ_CAWQOK010000085.1:0-8295 GCF_963896075.1 Proteus sp. G4415 | reverse complement strand
TCACTTACAATTATTTCTTACACCTGTTTTTAATGGAATAACCTGATGAATAAATTAACTCCATTACGACCTATACCTACCTTAATTGCGGTTGCTATTACCCTTATCATTTGGTTTGTTATCCCTGTTCCCCAAGGGGTAGATCCCAATGCTTGGCACTTGTTAGCGCTGTTTGTTGGTACTATTGCGGCTATTATCGGCAAAGCCTTACCTATAGGGGCAGTATCCATTATTGCTATTGCGCTTGTTGCCGCAACAGGCGTCACTAACCCAGACTCAACTAAAGGGGCGATTAATGATGCATTAAGTGGCTTTTCCAACAATCTTATCTGGTTAATCGGTATTTCTATTATGGTTTCAATGAGTCTTAATAAAACCGGATTAGGTGCTAGAATTGGTTACTATTTTATTTCGTTATTTGGTAAAAAAACCATTGGTATCGCTTATTCCCTAGCTATTGCAGAAACGATCCTCGCCCCTGTTACGCCAAGTAATACAGCTCGAGGTGGCGGGATTATTCACCCAATAATGCGATCTATTGCCGATAGCTTTAATTCAAAACCCGAAGAGGGTACTAGTGGTAAGATTGGTCGTTATTTATCGCTAGTCAATTATAATATCAATCCTATCACCTCAGCGATGTTTATTACTGCAACCGCGCCTAATCCTCTTATTGTAAGCTTAATTATCGGTGAAACAGGGTCTGAAAATGAGTTAACTTGGTCAATGTGGGCAATAGCGGCTTTTGTTCCCGCCATTGTTTCATTATTTTTAATGCCGATTGTGATCTACTTTTTATATAAACCAGAGATAACCCATACGCCGAATGCTCCCCACTTTGCCAAAGAGCGTTTAGCTCAATTAGGCCCTATTTCATTGCCAGAAAAAATCACTTTGGGAGTATTTGCACTGTTATTAATTATGTGGGCAGGAATACCCGCACTATTATTTGGTGATGCTTTTAGTATTAATGCGACTACTGCGGCTTTTATTGGTTTATCAATCTTATTATGTACTGGCGTATTAAATTGGGATGATATTTTAAAAAACAAAGGTGCATGGGATACCGTGGTTTGGTTTTCCGCATTAGTAATGATGGCCTCTTTTTTAGGAAAATTAGGTCTAATTAAATGGCTCTCATTAAGTGTGGGTGCCGGTATTGATAGTATGGGGATAAGCTGGGTAAGTGGTATGATATTACTCGTGCTGATTTATGTCTATTCTCACTATTTCTTTGCTAGCACCACGGCTCATATTACCGCCATGTTTGCTGCATTCTATGCCGCAGGTTTAGCTCTTGGCGCGCCACCAATGTTATTAGGACTTATTTTAGCTTTCTCTTCTTCATTAATGATGTCTTTAACTCATTACGGTACAGGTACTGCACCGATTATTTTCGGCTCAGGCTACGCGACCTTAGGTGAGTGGTGGAAAGCAGGTTTTGTTATGAGCATTGTTAACCTCATTATCTGGATAACCCTTGGTAGTTTATGGTGGAAGGTGCTGGGGTATTGGTAAAATAATAAAAACCAAAATATGATGCCTAATCAGTCTGTTAGGCATCATATTAACTAGCGCCAAAGTTCACACTTTTCGACAATCGTCTCAGAATGATAATAACTTTCTTTATAGGCTATTCCTTCTTGATCAAAACAATCATTTATATCCTGAAAAAAATAATTTAATTTAACTTTAAAAATATAAGATAATAAGTAAATTACATCCACATGAATATTGCACTCCCCATTTTCAAAGCGTGATTGATGTTGCTGGCTTACTCCTAATAAAGCACCAAGCTCACTACCCGTCATACCATGTTGTTGTCTTAACATTTTTATTCTTGCGCCAACTATCTTTGATATTTTTTTATTCATAATCGCCTCGAATGACAAAACCATATCGAAAAATATATTATTATCACTCATATAAGATATTTACTGTTGCTGTTGAGTTAGCACTACCAGGCGTTATTTTATTACCTGTTTTTATATATCTTGCTTTCCAACCAAATATATAATCACCGGAGGAGACCCCATTTTGTAGACTATTTTTTGTATTTAGTTTTATCGGGTTATTGTTTTTATCTAATAACTGAATGGCAACACCAGTGGCTCGATTAGTGCCCGATAGGTTTAATTTCCCTGTATTTGCATCTATATATCCAGCACTACTTGTCACTGTCGCTTTAATGTTAGTGCCAGCCGCACAGTTTAATGTAATAGGAACATCTACACTTTTACTGACATCACCAATATTTTTAAATTGAGTATCATACCAAGTCCCCATATTAATATTATAATTTGATGATTTTGTAGTACATTTTAATGAATTTATCTTTATTGCATTAAGAGGCAAATAAAGTGAAGTTAAGTTCCAAGTTGTGTTTTTAGGTTGTGTATTATTTTGTACTGCTTGAGCAATCTTGCCCCATTGAAGGCTTCCTGATTGCGTTACTCTGCCTGTTTTCATTATATAAACTGTCCAATTCGGGTATTCAAATAAATATGAGTTGTGTGTTCCATCGCCTTTCTTAGACCAAGTGGTGTTTAACGCGCCAAATTTATTGAAATAAACTTGAATTCCTATACCAGGGATATTTGTCTGTACTATTTTCTCAGCATTTGGTACCCATCCATTAGTATAATTTGCCGAAATTATAGAGTTACCACATTTCCCATCATTACCTGAAAAAGTTTTTATAGGTCCTGCTCTATAATTAATTATAATCTTATCTAATATACCTGTGCGCATATCATCATATTGAAGTGTATAAACTTTATTGGGTATATTAACCCAAATATTTTTTAAATTAGGATTTTGAATACAAGCCGCAAAGGAGTTAGCTGAGAAAAACAATAATGTAGCTAATAAAAAAATTTTTTTATTTATTAAATGATTCATTTTTATTCCCTATTATATTTGATATTTTATTTTCTATTTCTACTTTATCTTCATCATCTAATTGAAAAAGATCACTTAAACTAATACCGAAAAAGCAAGCATATTGATAAAGCCTATCTAGACTCACTCGATTAATTCCCCGTTCATATCTTGATTGCTGCTGTTGACTTATACCTATTTTCTTAGCCAATTCACTTAATGTGAGGCCATTTACTCTACGGTAATAAGCGATTTTTTTTCCTACCATCTTTGATGCTGGATAAGAGCGATTCACTTGAAACCCCTTTATGACACATTTAATTATAAATAAGAGTAAATTCAAGATGGCTCTTAAATGATCCCACCGTTATATTATTTCCATAGCCAACCATTCTTGCCGATAAAGCAAATTCAGCATTATGGTTATATTTATTAACAGCCGTCATTAATTTATCATTATTTTTTACAATACCTTTATTATTTTGCATTGCTAAATTTAGTGCTATATCTTTAGCCGTCCCACTATTAATAAAATATTCCGAATAATTAGGAACACTTTGGCCTCTTAAAATCATAGTGACTTTCTCTGTATTAACTGGGCAATTTTTTAATTTTATAGAAAAATCTATCCAGTCTGATGCTTGACCATTTTTAATATTTCTAATATTGATTTTTTTTAAATCAATTAAGTGGTTTTTCGTTTCTAACTCACAAGGTGAGGCTACTACTGATCCATATACATTAATATTAACAGTGTTGCTTAATGCGATAGGAGAATATGAAAATAATAAAAATAACGTTAGTGATTTCCACATAACACCCTCTTTTTATTGATAAATAAGCGTTGCTGTTATTTTGGCGGACACCGTCCCCGGTGTTGCATTACCTAATTTACTAAATGCTCGTGTTCTTAGTGGAACAGTAACCGATGGTTTACCATTAACCGCGATATATAAATTTTTTCCATTACCTAATGGAATTTCGCCATTACTGTTTTTATTTTGTAATTGAACGGCAATATTTTTTGCCGTCCCCTCATTTTTATATAAATTATTCACATCTGCATTATCAGGAGTTCCAGAAAAAGTCAGCTTTACTTGATTTACCCCCGGAGAACAATCTATTAACTTAATATTAAAATCATTCCAAACAGAACTAGAGTTTACTTTATTAAATAAACTTTCTGGCATCTGTTTCAAATCAATATTAATATTTTTACTACCAGAAACATTACAAGTCGCGGCTTTTATATTTCCAGAAAATTGAAGTGTCACAGTACTTCCTGCAGATGAAAAAAAACTTATTCCAATAGTAGTTATAAGAAGGAAGAGCCTCATTACTTTTATCATTTTACTTTCCTACAGGTAGCAAACATCAATAGCTATAAAAATAACCATGTTTGATATTTAAATTAATTAATAGCAAGTTACAGTAGTTTTATAGAGCCCTAAATAATCTGGAATATCAGATAGATCATAATTTACCTGACAGCTTTCATTGTTATATTTAATAGTAAAGTTTCCTTTCTGTTTTAGCCCTGATAAATAAACTTCTCCATCATTACCTACAATACTATTTAACTGACTATTGTCTTTAAAAATAGCTTGAGCGCCAAATGGTACTGGCTTTTTGTTTTCCAAATTTATCGTCATTAATACACGATAGCCTACATTTGCTGAAAAATTCGCTTTTACTAAAGCCCCTCGACTCGGTAAAACCGTCTGACTGGTAAGTTCCATTTCAGCATTCTCTGGCAATCTTAATGTATCGATCTCGACAGTATTTTTACGATATGGTGTGACATAAGGAACTAATGCATACCCTGAGTTATTAGTCCTAACTCCCGCTTGATTTAATATCGTAATATCACCCGCATTAGGAATATCTACGATTGCCGCGGTTTCTCCCAGTTGCTGTCCAAAAACAACTCCCTGAGAATGAGCAACGACGCTACCGCTCACACCATAGTAAAGATTATGATTATCTTTGCTATAACTGTACCCCCCCGTAATATCACCTAGTTGGCCTTTGTAGGATGCATTGATATTTCCAGAAGATCCTTGATCTTGATTGGTAAATGCTTGTTGCACACTCCAATTTAGTCGATTATTTAACTGAGATGCCGATATACCTACACTTCCTGTACTTGAACTATTATTGTTACTATTCGCATTAAAATTATAATAAAAAGTATTATCAAATACGCTAAAAGGCACATTCACCGAAAAAGCCAACAAATGTTCATCATCATTTTGTCTTTTCTGATCAGCAATATAAGAATGATTAACTGTATTTTTATTGTAGGTATAATTTATTCCATAGCTGATACCTTGCCAGCTATTATTATAACCAAGTGTTGCTGATTGTTTTTTGCTTTTGCTGTTCCAATAATCCTCTTGTATATATCCGATAGCTAAAGAGCCATATTTATCACCTAAATTTTGATTAAGTGTTATCTCCGCACGATGACGGCGTTGCTCAATTTCAGGGCTATAATGAGTACGACGAAAACTATCAAACACTTCAGATAAACTATAAAAGCCACTCGTTGAATAGCGATAACCTGCTAAAGCAATATTGGTTCCTATATTGTTCAAATTCTTATTATATCTAAACCGATAAGACTGACCTTGTTGCTTCCTTCCATCATTAAAAGTTGACTTAGCCTGTGTAACATCAACAGAAACAGCACCAAATGAGCCTAAATTTTTCCCAACACCTAGGGAGTAAGATTGATAATTTTGACTCAACTGACTTCCCCCATAAGCAGTAGTGCCATAAGGTAAACCATAAACTAATGTAAACTGACCAAACTTCGTTTTATCTACATTATTATCATAAGCACGATATTCACCGCCCGTTACGCTATAAGTGAAATGACCTTCACGCTGTAATACAGGTAAAGAGGCGAAAGGTACGATTTGATGTTGCTCACTACCATTAGCACCCTTAATCGTAACGTATAAATCCCCACTACTACCTGATGGATATAAATCATTAATTTCAAAAGGGCCAGCTGCCACTTCAGTTTGATAAATAGTATATCCATTTTGTTTGATGGTTATTTGCGAGTTACTTTTTGCAATCCCTCTAATGATAGGCGCATAGCCTCTTAAACTTTCTGGATACATCTCATCATCTGTTGATAATTGCATGCCTCGAAACGGAACACTATCAAAAACATCAGATGAAGATATCCCATCCCCTAGTATTAACTGACTTTTTATTTTATTTATATTTCTAGATAAATAGGTATAAAGGGTGTTCCACTTCCCTGACTGATTACTTGTACTCGACCATGTTGTGTAGTTTCTTAAACGCCATGGTCCTAAATTTAAACCTGGTCTTAAATTTATATAATTTGAAGTTGTATTTGAACTGCCATTCTTACGATCATAGTTTTTAGAACCACTATAACTATAGTTTAGTAATAAGGCATTTATACCATTATCAATATTATCTAACTCTATATATCCTCTTGGGTTTTTAGATAATGCAATTTGCGGAATACTTAAATATAACCTTTGTGAATCAAAATCTAATTCACTTTTAGCTTCTGGTATCGCAGACAAATTGACACAGCTAGTATATTCAGAATAAAGCCCAGGATAATCTGTTGTTTTAACCCCAAAGTCATTTAGATCATTTACTGATAAACAAGGTTTAAGCTGATTATTTTTATCTTTATCAAATCTAATATTTTTAGTTAAAATTAAATTAGTGTTAACATAAATATCAACATAATAGTCACCTGCTAGCTGTTGGTTATTCTCAAAAGAAGATAAATCAATAATATCTTTATTTGGCAGCTCTAAAAAATCTGGATCAAAATAGATATCATCTAAATTATTATTTTCTGCATATAATAAAGCTGCATAGCCTAAGTATAAAATGAGGCTAATACATACCTTACTTATTTTCATATTAGAAACCTAATTATTATATTCTAACTTCGGATAAATCCACATTAGCCCCATAATCATTAATAAGCTCCCAGCTTATAAGACCATGTTCATTATTATCATTTATATCAAATGATTTAGTTGAAAAAGGTTTAGCATAAGAAACATCATCAACCAATTTTCCATTAAATTTGATTGTTTGAAAATTCATAAAATAAGGTGTGGGATTATAAACTATGACTTTCCCTCTTTCCTTTGACCAAGATAATTTCTTTTGTTCTTCTTCAAAATTAACGTCTTTTAGACTTTTAGGTCTATAGATCAATTTCATTTGCGTTTTAAATGCAATTTGTAATGAATTTTCTGTTTTTTCTGTAGCAGGGATCGTTTTTATATTTAACCAAAAAAGAGATTCTTGATCACTTGGTAGCCCTTCTTCTGTTAAAAAGATCCTCAATGTATTCTCTTTATCTGGATTCAATCTAAATAAAGGTGGCGTGATCGTAAATTTTGACTGTTTTTTTTCCTCAAAATCATCTATCCATGACTGGATCAAATAAGGCATTTTGTCTGGGTTTTTCACGTTAATGCTGACATTCTTATTGCCTTCATTATAAATTACCCTTGTGCCACTAATAATAACACCTGCATAAGATGTATTAATAATAAATAAAGAAATAAAAAATAGAATAATAGACTTCATATTATCACCATAAAATGATTGTATAATAAGGTTTAAATCCCTTTAAACCTTATGACTTACCTAGTTATTTTTAATTATAATTAATAGTAAATGTTGCATTCGCATTTGCTAAACCCGCAGTGACAGAATCTGTTTTAGCAATATAACGAGCTCTAAAGTCTAAATTATTTTCAACACCTTCTTTTAATGGATAGGTTTTAGATGCGGTAAATAAAGGGACAACGGTATTTGCATCATCCGTAATTTGAATACCGACACCTGTTGCCACTCCCGACTCTTGTTTTAGCGCAATAACAGTATCGTCTCCAGAATAAGACTCTGCATCAAATTTAACAGATGCAGTACTTACTGTTGCAGGGCAATTAATTAATTTAATCGTAAATTTAGTTGCCGCAGCAGTAACTCCGGCACTAGGTAATGCTGTTTTAGATACCTTACCTAAATTAACTTTTAGAGCATCAGATCCAGCTGCTAATTCACATGCGTTATCGATAATTTCTCCTGTAAAATCGATTGTTCCATCTGCAGCTAATGCATTATTCGCGACAAAAATAGACGTTGTAGCAATCAACATTGCAATAAAGCTTTTTCTCATTTATTTCTCCAAATAATTATTTTAAACACATTGAGATAATAGAAATAAGATTAATTAACTCAATACGCGAGTATTATCTATTTATTATTTGAAATAAACAAGTTTCGGTTATTACAGTATAATGTTGATAACATTTTAATATTAAATAGTGTTATTAACTAATAAAACACAGTATAAGTTAAACAATATTTTTTACTTTTAATAAATCTTATTTT
>NZ_CAWQOK010000084.1:0-42233 GCF_963896075.1 Proteus sp. G4415 | reverse complement strand
CTAACAGATCTATCAAACCCCAATCCCATTGTTTCTACATAACCAGCTGCTAGTTCTCTTGTTGATTCAAGCCCTTTATCTAACACTAAAGCGACTCGATATAGAGCATTATTGAGTTCGTCGTTGTTGTTGTTCATATTTTTACCACTTTTTAATGTTATGGTTATTAAGTGAGTTCAGATGTTATTAGATAACTATTTTTATTTTAGCAAAAAAATAACCTAATGACTCAATGAGGCATTAATTAAATTGGAGCAAAACGACATTATCTGTTTTGTTTTTTCTGTTGAATAAAGGCGATTCGCTTTTTTAAATAAGCACCCTTCAATTTGGATTAAAAGAGCCCAATTTTTTGGGTGCTGTTCAACAAGGTGGGGGAGTTACTAACTTGTATTTATATTGAAAAATGCAAAATAATACCTTTTGCGAAAAAATTCACTATAGATCCTAATTAACGGTTATTTAGGTCATTAAATTTGACTCTGTGCGCTCCAAAATAGCTTAGATTGGGTGACAGCGCTTGAAGAAGCGATAGGATCTTCATTAAGCGGTGAAGGAAGAAAAGCGGTTGGTGTAACATTTAATTCTTTAGCAATAAGGAAGAGCATATCAACATCAATTTTACATAGCCCATTCTCATAGCGTGAAAATTGCTGTTGGCTAACGCCGACTCTTTCAGCCACTGCTTTAGCGGATAAACGTAAGTGTTGGCGCTGTTGGCGAATTTTATGTCCAATAATTTGAGAAATAGGATAAACTTTTGACATTGGTGACCTCTTTCCTCCTATCAACTACTGATAATATTTCATTAAATATCAATGTTTTTTAAGCTGAATTTTAACGAGCTCAAGCTCTCCTACTTGAATGAGTCAAATTCATACTTTTTGTTATCGGTTAGTTGAGTAAATTATTTATAGTCACAAAATTATTATTGATAATTAATTTTTTATCCTATGTTAAAAAAAATTACTTTGGCAGAATGAAAAACGGCATTTTTTTGATAGAGAGTGCTATATATTGTATAAACGCAATTTTTCTACTTATATAGACTCGCATTTATGATTGAGAAGGAGTAAATAAGAAAGGAGAATAACAAATGATAAACACCTCTTTGACTGATTACACTCAAAAATAGGCGTTATATATTATTTATAACAGACTATTTTTGAGTTTTTTTGTCAGGTCAAATCCGCAATCAGCTTTATGTCATCGAATCAACTCGATTATTTTTACTTTATCTAAATTGATAAATTTACATTCACATCAGATAGACGATAGCGTTAAGATGGTTACTTATAATACATGGTGATTATAAGTATTACAGAGTCATTATCTAATTATCGTCAAGGTCGAGATTATGAATGTAAAAGAGATCATTCGTCATGAACCATTTGGAACATTACTCGGTTATGCACCTGGTGGTGTTGCGATTTACTCTTCAGATTACAGCAGTATAGATAAAGAAGATTATGCCGCCAATGATTCATTCCGTAGTTATATTGGTAATGAGTATATGGGGCATAAGTGGCAATGTGTTGAATTTGCACGCCGTTTTCTCTATTTACATTACGGGGTTGTTTTTACTGATGTGGGAATGGCCTATGAGATCTTCTCGTTACGTTTCTTACGAAGAACGATTGATGACGATATTTTACCCTTGCAAGCTTTTGCAAATGGCAGCAAACAGCCACCGACGGTAGGAGCGTTGCTTATTTGGCAAGAAGGGGGAGAGTTTAAAGTCACCGGTCATGTGGCGGTTATTACCGAAGTATTAGAAGATAAAATCCGTATTGCAGAACAAAATGTGATCCACACTAGGTTACCGCGAGGTCAACAATGGACACGAGAGTTACCACTTAAAGTGAGTGATAATGGCTATTTTATCGAAGATACCTTTGATAATACCACCTTGCTAGGTTGGATGATCCAAACAGAACCTAATGCCTACAGTTTACCTCAACCTAAAGTTGCCCCTGAATTGTTAGCTATTCATGAGGCCAAATTAGCCAACAAGGGGCAATTTGCTGGAAAATGGCTAGATGAAAGCGATCCGTTAGAAAAAGCCTATGTGCTAGCACAGCACGGTCATACGATTAATCAAGACAGCTATGAATATTTCACCATTTCAGAAAGTGCTGAGCATGAACTTATACGTGCTAGCAATGAAATGCATTTGATGTATCTGCATGCAACGGAAAAAGTGCTGAAAGACGATAATTTACTGCGTTTATTTGCGATCCCTGAAGTGTTATGGCCCCGTATCCGCCTATCATGGCAAAATAGACGTCATCAAATGATCACTGGACGGTTAGATTTTTGTATGGATGAGCGCGGTATCAAGGTGTATGAATATAACGCTGATTCTGCATCTTGCCATACTGAAGCCGGATTAATTATTGAAAAATGGGCTAAACAGGGTGGCATTAAAGCAGGTTATAACCCGGGTGAACGTCTATTAGATGCGTTATCAGATGCTTGGAAACACAGTGATGCGAAGCCATTTGTACATATTCTTCAAGATGATGATAATGAAGAAGATTATCATGCTCGCTTTATGCAACAAGCACTGACTAAAGCCGGTTATAGCAGCAAAATTCTGCGTGGACTAAAAGAGCTGCATTGGAATAGTCGTGGTCAGTTAATTGATGGTGATAAACGTATTGTTGAATGTGTATGGAAAACATGGGCTTGGGAAACCGCGTTAGATCAACTAAGAGAAGAGAGTGAACAACAGTCACTTATTCCTATTCGTATTGGTGATCCGGCGGGAGAAGTTCGTTTAGTTGATGTTCTTTTACGCCCTGAAATCACGGTTTTTGAACCTCTTTGGACACTTATTCCAAGTAATAAAGCGATATTACCTATTTTGTGGCAACTTTTCCCAGATAATCCTTATCTACTTGATACTGAGTTCACTTTAACCCCACGTTTGTCGCAGAGTGGTTATGCAGTTAAGCCTATTGCTGGGCGCTGTGGTAGTAATATTGGTTTAGTTGATCACCAAGAAAATGTATTAGGTGAAACCAGTGGTCAATTTGAACATCAAGAAAATATTTATCAAGAGTTATGGTGTTTACCAAAAGTGTCTAACCGATATATTCAGGTTTGTACCTTTACGGTAGATGGACATTATGGTGGTTGTTGCTTACGCTCTGATCCTACATTAGTGATAAAAAAAGACAGTGATATTGAGCCATTAATTGTCCTTGAAGATAAACACTTTTTAGCGGATTAATTTCATCACCATCATCCAATGAGTAAGAGATCGGTTTAGATTAAACCGATCTCTTTTTTATTTTGTCAGATCACATCCCTTGTAAGATCTGTTTTTTCAGCCATTGAATAAAAAGCTGTACTTTAGCGTTACTCTTTTCATCGCGGGTAACCAGATAATAGCGTTGTGCACAAAAAAACTCACAATTATCAAAAGGGACTATTAATTCATTATTTGCGAGTTGTTTTTGAATTAAGCGTTTACGCCCCATTGCGACACCGGAATGATTAACGGCAGCAATAACAGCTAAATCAGAGCGATCAAAACAAATATTACTTTTATTTGGAAATAATCCTAATCCCATATATTCACTCCAAGCGCGCCATTCATCAAAATCAGAGTTATTACTCCAAGCTTGTCTATCATGTAACAAAGTACAATTAGCAAGGTGATGGATATTACCTACTAATTCATGGCGAGCAGCATATTCAGGGCTACAAACAGGAATAATTGATTCTGAGATTAAATCTTCACAATAGAGATTTTTCAGGTGTTTATCATCGAAATAGATAGCGAGATCGATACCATAACCACGAAAATTAATATCGTCATTGCCAGTAAGTAAGTTTAATTCAATAGAAGGATAGCGTTGAGTAAAATCAGAAATACGAGGTACAAGCCAACATTGCGCAATAGAAGGGCGAGAATACACCGTTAATACGCCAGATATTTCTTGATTATAGATATCTAAAATCTCTTGATTAATATCTTCAAGTGTTTTTTTCAATGCCCAATAAATACGTTCACCTTCTTCGGTTAATTCAATACGCCGATGAAAGCGATTAAATAGCTTTATCCCTAATTCTTTCTCTAGTGTATTAATACGATGGCTGATCGCGCTAGGCGTCAAGGACAATTCCTCTGCGGCTAAAGCGAATGATAAATGCCGTCCCGTTGCTTCAAAAGTGTGAAGTCGTGCTAATTGATAACTGGATAAGCGCTTATTTCTCAAGATCACGTTAGAAGATCCAAACATTTTTTATTCTCATTTAATTATTATTAGTAACGTAAGGTAATAATCAAGTTAATGTTAAGGTGAAAGATAGCCAAGATGAAATCTAAATGATAAATATTTGTGCATCTGATCACCTATTTGGCTTAATTGAATTCATCTTAGTATCTATTTTCATCATTTGTAAGTGTCGAATGATTAATATTCAATATGTTTAACAATAAATAAAAATTAGGGATTGATCTATGGAACCGACACTATGGGTACTAGGTACTCTGATTATAAGTATCTTGCTCATTGTTTTTACTATAATAAAACTTAAGTTTCATCCATTTTTAGCACTACTACTTGCCAGTTTTTTTGTCGGTATGGCAATGAAAATGAACCCATTAGAAATGGTCAGTGCAATTGAAAATGGGATTGGGGGAACGCTGGGATTTTTAGCCGCCATTATTGGTTTGGGTACTATTCTCGGTAAGATGATGGAAATATCGGGGGCGGCAGAGCGCATCGGTATCACTTTACAAAAATGCCGTTGGTTATCACCGGATGTTATTATGGTATTGGTGGGACTGATTTGTGGTATTACCCTGTTTGTTGAAGTAGGGGTGGTGCTACTTATTCCATTAGCATTCTCTATTGCTAAAAAAACAAACACCTCATTATTAAAACTCGCCATCCCTTTATGTACTGCATTAATGGCCGTGCATTGTATTGTTCCTCCACACCCTGCAGCGCTTTTTGTCACTAATGAGTTAGGGGCAGATATGGGAACGGTGATCGTTGCCGGTCTTGCTGTTGGATTATTAGCCTCATTAGTGGGCGGGCCTCTTTTCTTAAAAGTATTGGGTGAGCGCTTACCTTTTAAAACCGTACCAGAAGCATTTTCTGATATGGAAATTCGTCAAGAAAAAGATTTACCTTCACTTGGGGCGACATTATTTACGGTTTTATTACCTATTGTTCTGATGCTGATTAAGACCGCCGCAGAGCTTAATATGGAAAAAGGCACTTCGGTTTATATTGCATTACAATTTATTGGTAACCCGATTACTGCAATGTTTATTGCTGCTTTTGTTGCTTACTATATTTTAGGTATTCGCCGTAATATGGGCATGAGTACCCTATTGAAAAAAACAGAAGATAGTTTTAGCTCTATTGCCAATATTTTGTTAATTATTGGTGCTGGGGGCGCATTTAACGGCATTTTAAAAGGGAGTGGTTTAAGCGATTCATTGGCGGTGATCCTCTCTAATTTGGATATGCATCCTATTTTATTAGCTTGGCTAGTAGCGATTATTCTGCATGCAGCAGTAGGATCAGCAACGGTTGCTATGATGGGGGCGACCGCTATCGTTGCACCATTAATGCCAATGTATCCAGATATTAGCCCTGAAATTATTACATTGGCAATTGGCTCTGGGGCTATTGGCTGTACGATTGTCACAGACTCCCTATTTTGGTTAGTAAAACAGTATTGTAATGCCACATTAAGCGAAACTTTCCGTTTTTATAGTATCGCGACCTTTATTGCTTCATTTGTGGCATTAGGGGGCACTTTTATGCTTTCTTTTGTCATATAAAAGAGAATGACGATGACCACGATAGATATAAATAAATTAAAAAATGATTATCCACTGGTACGTGATTTAGTGGATTTAAAAGAGGTGGTTTGGTTTAACCCCAATGTTACCTCAACTGACCAGGGACTTCCTTATGTAGGTTTAACGCAAAATGATGTGATGGATGCACAGGCAAGATTACAACGTTTTGCACCTTATTTAATGAAAGCCTTTCCAGAAACCGCATCAACTGAGGGGATCATCGAATCAGCCGTTGTGGATATCCCTCAAATGAAAGGGGCACTAGAAAAGCGCTATAACACCCTTATTGAGGGACAATTGCGTTTGAAAAAGGACAGCCACTTACCTATTTCTGGTTCAATTAAAGCGCGCGGGGGGATTTATGAAGTGCTCACTCACGCTGAAAAATTAGCCATAGAGGCCGGGCTTCTAACCACAGAGGATAATTATGAAAAATTATTTTCTGATGAATTCCGCAAATTTTTTAGCCAATACAGTATTGCCGTCGGCTCCACGGGTAACTTAGGAATGTCGATTGGCATTATGAGTGCAAAACTGGGCTTTAGCGTTAGTGTTCATATGTCTGCGGATGCTCGTCAATGGAAAAAAGACAAGCTACGCGCTCATGGTGTTAATGTTGTGGAATATGAGCAAGATTACAGTATTGCGGTTGAACAAGGACGTAAAGAGGCAGAAAAAAATCCTCGTTGTTTCTTTATTGATGATGAAAATTCAAAAACATTATTCTTGGGTTATGCCGTCGCTGGATTACGTTTAAAACATCAATTTGAAACGCTTAATATTCCGGTCGATAGTGAACATCCTCTGTTTGTCTATCTGCCATGTGGTGTAGGTGGAGGGCCTGGTGGTGTCGCTTTTGGGTTAAAACTGGCATTTGGTGATGCAGTACATTGTCTATTTGCTGAGCCAACCCATTCTCCTTGTATGTTACTTGGGGTGTATACCCAGTTACATGATGGTATTTCTGTTCAAGAAGTGGGTATCGACAATATTACTGCTGCTGATGGTTTGGCGGTAGGTAGAGCCTCTGGCTTTGTTGGACGGGCAATGGAGCGTTTGATTGATGGCTATTACACCATTGATGATCAAGAGTTATATAACTTATTGAGCTTGTTAAACAAAGAAGAAGGGATCCAGCTAGAGCCTTCCGCTTTAGCAGGAATGACAGGGGCTATTCATGTTTCTCAAGCTAAAGACTATCTACAAGGTTTATTACTTGATAGTCAAAAAATGCACAATGCGACGCATTTAGTATGGGCGACGGGGGGCGGTATGGTGCCAACTGATGAAATGCAAAAATATCTTGCGCAAGGGGAATAGCAACCATATAACAATAAAACAAATAATAACATTATAAAACAAAAGGATAAGATTATAAGCTTATCTGTAATATCACTTCTGTATTTACACCAGGATGTCACATCAGGGGAAGATGCTGTAGTTTATAACGATAAAAAAAGAGGCACCCATTGGGTGCCTCACTCACTAAAATAAAAGCCATTATTCTAAGATAAACATCCCATAAGGATGGATTTGTAGATAATAGCTATCACCTTCATTAGGTTGAAGTTGGGTTGCATTCACTTGTAATAACAATGTTTGATTTTGCCATGCAACAGTCACCTCATATTGTGGTCCCATATAGGCGACATGGATTATTGTACATTGCTGACAAGCTTCACCTTGTTGAGATAAGGTAATAGCTTCAGGTCTGACACCCACTCTAATTTCGGTTTTGTTGCTGTTAAAGTTCTCGGGGCGAGGTAAGCGATAATTAAAAATATCAACATAATCAGCCCCTAGAGTAGCAGGGAAGAGATTGGCATCTCCCATAAAACTTGCCATAAACTCAGAGGCCGGTTGGCGATATAAAGTTTGTGGTGAACCTAATTGCATTATTTTGCCTTTATTCATCACTAACACCATATCGGAAACGGCAAAAGCTTCACTTTGGTCATGGGTAACATACAGGGAGGTGATATTAAACTGTTGTTGTAATTCACGAATTTTCTCCCTCATGCTACGGCGCAAGTTAGCATCCAGATTACTTAATGGCTCATCAAATAACAGCACTTTGGGTTTTAAGATCAAAGCACGAGCTAATGCCACTCGTTGTTGCTGACCGCCTGAAATCTGATCGACAAAACGATCTTCAAATCCTGCTAAATCTACCAACGCTAGAGCCTCTGCCACTCGCTGTTTGATCTCTGCCTTTGGGAGACCTAACATTTTTAAGCCATAACCAATGTTGTCACCTAAAGACATATGAGGGAACAGGGCGTAAGACTGAAACACCATACAAATATCACGTTGTTGGATTGAGCGATCAGTAACATCTTCACCATCAATAAAAATTTTACCTTCTGTCGGTTTTTCTAATCCAGCTACTAAGCGTAATACTGTCGTTTTACCGCAACCTGATGGCCCCAATAACGAAACCATTTTTCCTTGAGGAATAGATAAACTGAGCGTGTCAATTACCGTGTTTGTACCAAAACGCTTAACAATATTTTTCAGTTCAACGAAATGTGATTGTGTCATGATTTATACTCCGTATTACTGTGCATTTTTGGCTTTAGAGCGTGAAACACGGGCTTCGCCAATCAAATAGTCAAATAAGAAAATAATAGCCAACATCACGATGATTAAAATCGAGCCATAGGCAATTGCGACGCCGTATTCACCATCTTCAACACGATTTAAAATATAAGCGGTAGCAACGCGAGTTTCAGGGGTGACTAAGAATACAATCGCACTGACGGTGGTTATTGCGCGGACAAAACTATAAATTAAAGCGGATAAAATCGCGGGGCGTAATAAAGGCAATAGCACATACAAAATAGTTCGCATTGAATTTGCTCTTAAACTTAATGACGCCTCATCCAACGATTTATCGATTTGCCCCAATCCTGCAATACCCGCTCGTATTCCCACCGGCACGTTACGCATGGTCATTGAGATAATCACAATGGCTGCCGTTCCTGTTAAATAAAACGGCGAATCATTAAATGCCAAGATATAAGAGACACCCGCAACAGTACCGGGAACGGCAAAACAGAGCATGGTCGTAAATTCGATACTCTTTTTACCTTTAAAATCTTGGCGCACGACAATATAGGCGATCAAAAGCCCTAAAATAGCGGTAATAGGTGCTGCGATACCCGCATAAAGTAAGGTATCAAGTAATGATGGCCATGCGCCATCGCTCATCCCTTGACCAAATAATTTAATAAAGTTATCAAAGGTTAAGGTGTAATCCACTCCCCAGTTAACCGTAAAACTGCCGTAGAAAATGCTGCCATAGAGTAAGATATTAAAGATAACCCAAATACCCAGCACACTAGTGACAAAGGTTACTAAGGAGGTGGGTAATGGTTGAACATCACCACGATAGGATTTACCTGACACCGTGACATATGAGCGTTTGCCAATCCACATATATTGAATGCAGAACACTAATAATGAGAATACCAACAGTGAAGCACCTAACGTACTTGCTGCTTGGTAATCAAGTTGAGAGCCGGTGATATAGAAATAAATTTGAGTGGCAATCACGTCAAAGTTGCCACCTAGCACCAATGGGTTACTAAAATCAGCCAGTGATTGCACTATAACGATCAAAAAGGCATTGGCTAATGCTGGTTTTAGTAACGGCATAAAAACATGAAAGAATGTTTGGTAGCGATTAGCTCTAAGGGTATAAGAAGCCTCTTCTAATGACGGATGGATTGTTTTAATTGCACCATCTAAGATCATAAAAGACATAGGGGTAAAGGCAAGTACTTGTGCAAGCCAAATTCCCGTAAAGCCATATAACCAGTTGGTATTTTCTAAACCTGCATAAGTTGCCAAAAATTCAGTGATATAACCTGAACGTCCCATCATCAAGGTCACACCTAAACCCACAACAAAAGGGGGAGTGACAATAGGTAAAATAGAAAATACTCGACCAATAATCGCTGATCTTACTGCAATACGTGATGTATAAATGGCGAGGATCAAACCAAAAAAAGTACAGCCAATACCAACTGCGATAGACAGTAAGATTGAATTGATCATCACCTGAACAATATGGGCTTGGCTGAGAATGGCAATAAATTCAAAGGGGGCAAAATTGCCAGCACTATCTTGAAACATCGGAATAAAGATAGCGACACTTGGAAAGATAATAAAAACACCGATTAAGGCGACAACTGTGATTAATGAGCCAATCACAAAGCTATCACCCCCTAACCACTCTAAGCGTGTTAAAGCATGCTTGGCTATCATTCCTAATGAAATAAATAGCACGATAACCGAATAACCCAGACCACGACCTTCCATCGTTGCGGTAACAATAGTGATAAAGGCGCAGAAAAAGGCAAAACTTGCATCAAAATAGTGACGAATACGATTTTCTCGCCCTACAGGATGTAAAGGACGAATTAATAGTATGCTGGGAAGTAAAAACCAGAGCAGACTGATATTTAAGTTACTCCAGCCATAAGAGGTAAGTAATTCATCTGCGGTAGAATCAAATAGACCATAATCAAGGCTCCATGAAGGCATTAATATAAATGCCATCCATGCAATCAGGATCCATAAAAATATGGGATCCCACCTCTTTTTTTCAGACAAAGCGAGTGTGTGAGACATAAATCCCCCGACAGTAAAGCTCATTATTATTATGTAAAAAAAAGAGCGAGAGCATCTCTCGCCCTATTGATAGGCTATTTACCCATTTTTACTTCGGTAACCCATTTATTTATCAGCTCTTTACGAACATCACTATCGCCATATTTATCCATGTCGTAGTTAATCAGTTTTAAGTCTGATAATTTCAAAGCCATCGGGGAAGATTCAGCCGTGGTATTGGTGAGAATTTGGTAAGATTTACCCTCTTTCCAACTAATTTCTTGTGCTTCTTTAGAGAGTGTCCAGTCTACAAATAACTTAGCGTTATCCATATTACGGGCATTTTTGATGATACTGACACCGCCAATTTCGTAACCTGTGCCCTCACAAGGTGAGATAAGCTCTAGTGGTGCCCCGTTTTCAACTTCGAGTGAATAGTCGTGTAAGAAGCCGATACCAATCGCGGCCTCACCACGGGCGGCGTTACGCGCTGGTGCAATACCTGATTTAGTATATTGAGAGATATTGGTATTTAGTTTTTTCAGATAATCAAAGGCTTGCTCTGTTCCCCATAATTGATCGAAAGTTGCTAATGCAGTGTATGCAGTGCCTGAACTTTGTGGATCAGCGATTTGAATTTCACCTTTGTATTCAGGTTTGACTAAATCTTTCCAACAGGTCGGAATAGGTAGACCTTTCTCTTTTAAACGATCTTTATTGACACCAAAACCTAGAATACCGACATAAACCGCAGAAGAGTAGTTTCCTTTGCGTTTAGCCGGATCACGAAATTGTGGCATGATCTGATCAAGATTGGCGGATACATAAGGCTCTAGCAGATCCATTTCACCCGCTTGTGAGTGAGGATCCATTGTTCCGCCATACCAAACATCAGCTTGCGGATTGCGTTTTTCTGCTTCTATTTTCGCTAATGTACTGCCGGAGCCATTACGAACAAAAGTGGTTTTAACATCATACTTTTCAGCAAAAGCTTTAGTTTCAGCTTCACACATCGCATTTGTGGCACTGCAATAAACCACTAAGCGACCCGCAGCACTGGTGGATAAACTTACCGTAGAAAGAGCTAAGCCGGCGGCAACAAGTGTAGAGAGAGTTTTCAGTTTCATGTTCAGAACCTTTTAAATGTGTCGTCATCGGAAAATGAAAGTGGGCCAACTAAATGCTCACGTTTACTGACATCAGCGATCAGCAATGGCATTAGTAGTAGTCCCATTAAGGCCGCAGCACTGGTTAATAATACAAACATCCCAGTCCAACCATAATGCGCCATGACCTGACTTAATGGCCAACCTGCTATTGCAGCCCCTAAATAGGCATACAATCCCAAGTAGCCTGTTACCGTACCTGCTGCGTTTTTATGACAATATTCTGTGGCAGCAAGTCCGATTAACATCTGTGGTCCAAACACAAAAAAACCGATACTGAAAAAACAGGCTGCAAGCAATGCATAATGATGAATTGGCATTAGCCAAAGTGCTGTTACTGCGATAAAAAGCCCGAGTGAAAACAGCAATATCATTGGTGCTCGTTGGCCACGGAATAATAAATCCGAGCCCCAGCCTGAACATAACGCGCCTAACAATCCACCCATCTCAAAAAGAGAAAGAATGGCATTAGCACTTAACAAGTTAGCGCCATGGGTTTCTGATAACCAAATATTTCCCCAATCATTTATCGCCATACGGATGAGATAAATTAAAATATAAGAAAAACCTAGTAACCAGATCATTCGGTTAAATAAGATGCTTTCTTTCAAAATGGTTAACATAGGGGTCGGAGGCGATACTTGCTCTTGACGTAATTCAAAAATATCGCGCCGCCATACACCTACTGTGGGTAACCCTTCTTCTGCTGGTGTTCCTTTTAGTTGCATACAAAGCCATAACCCCATAACAATGCCTATTAGGCCGGGAATAACTAAGGCTATTTGCCAACTAAAATGGGTTGCCAACCAAGCGGTTAAAAGGGGAATACTCATCCCGCCAAGATTGATGGAGATATTCCATAATCCCCACCAGAAACCGCGTTCATTACGTGAATACCAATGGGTGAGTAACCTTGCACAAGGGGGCCAACCCCATCCTTGAAAGAAACCATTAAGTGCCCAGACTAAAAGCAAGGCAGGAAAGGATAAACAGTAGGCAAAAATAATATTCATCACCCCTGTCATTACCAGACCTGCGCCCATAAACCAACGGTAGCCGTATTGGTCATGGAAAATACCAGAGAGAAATTTTGATAGACCATAAGTGAGATAAAACAGGCTGGCTATCCAGCCAATATCACCTTTATCTAGATGCAGTTCCGTTTGCATAACGGGCATCACAAAATTGACGCTTTTACGAGTCAGGTAAAACGTGGCATAGCCAATGATCATCGACAACATTAAATTTTTACGCCAAAAATCATAGGTCTTATTTATTGATGCCAAATTTTTACCTAACATAACATCCTCTCTGATATTGCCAATGTAAGAAAAATGCAGTTAAAAAGAATGAGAGAAGGTTGTAGATGACTAAGACTAATTCCTAGTTTTCACGCTTTTCTATTGAATTTGTGGGTAAGTTAACAATTATTTTAGTACCAAGCTGACTAATTACTTCCCATTCTCCCCCCAATGCGCAGATCCGCTCTTCAATACCTCGTAGCCCAAAACCGTTATTAGGTTGTGTAGGCAAAATGCCAATACCATTATCATGAACAACCAGTCGTAATTGTGCTTGATGTTGAGTAAGCGAAATGTGGATTTCACTGGCATTAGCGTGTTTGCTGATATTATTGAGTAGTTCTTGCACTAATCGGTAGAGTGTAAAAATAATGGTGTCGCTTTCAGGCTCTGTTTCAAGAGCATAATGAAAATGACAGTGAATACCATTTTCATGAAAT
Organism: Proteus sp. G4415; assembly: GCF_963896075.1. Classification (NCBI taxonomy): domain Bacteria; kingdom Pseudomonadati; phylum Pseudomonadota; class Gammaproteobacteria; order Enterobacterales; family Morganellaceae; genus Proteus; species Proteus sp. G4415. The sequence goes on along the minus strand of NZ_CAWQOK010000084.1, from coordinate 28,882 downwards.
GAGAACTCATCAATTAAATGGTGTAGAGCCTTCTCTAATGACATCTCTTCTAAAATAGGCGGCCTTAGTTGGCGTAGCAGTTGTCGGGTAGATTGATGTATTTGTTGGGCTAATCGCTCAATTTGCTCGCCTGACTGGCGTGTTTTATCGTTATCTGCACTTCTTTTTACTAACATTGACTGAATTTGAATAGCTGTAATATTTTGTCCAATTTCATCATGTAATTCACGAGCAATGGCTTTTTTAACATCTTCTTCGGTATGTACTAGTTGTTCCATCAACGCTCGGCGTGCTTGTAACTCTTGCTCTAAACGTAGCTGATAATGACGTAAATTATTGGCAAGTTGTTGCTGGCGACTAATAGCAATACCTAAACCAATACCAATTAAGGCTTGGGTTGTTAAAAACATCTCTAATTCATGCAAATCGGCAAAAGCACCATTTACTTGTCTAGCAAAGGTAATCATTAAACTACCTAACAACGCGGATAATACGCCCCCTTGCCAACCATAACGATAAGCCATAAAAACATTAGGAATAAAAACCAGAATAACTAATAAGCGTTCAATTTCTGGGGTAAGAAAGAATTGTGCACTTAATCCAATAAGACAAAAGAGGAATACCCACATTAATAAGGAGGTACGCAATGGTGGCTCTGGGGTGATTTCGGCGATTAATACTCGACTTTGTAATTCGCGTAAATATTCATAAAGTAGAAAAACAAAGGGAGCCAATAAAATACCACCTGTTATTGAGGTCAAAAATATTGCGCTGGTGGACGTCGTGAGAAAAAAACTGAGTAGAAAGGCTTGTAATAGGCTATTAAATCCGACCGCTGCGATAAGTAAGGTTAACCGTTGCCAATAAAGTGGGTAACGCCACCAGATCCGTTGTACTTCTAGTGCGACCAATAAGCTGATTAAAGGTGAGAGATAAAGAGTTACATGGGTAATTAATTGCTGTTGAGTTAGCCAGTAATAAAGCCCCCATTCGGCCAATAACATCGGCAACCAAAAACGTCGCCAAAGTAAAATAAATAATGCTAGCCGTAAGCCTTGAGGTAAAAAAAGAGCGGCTTGTTGACCATTATGACTAAGATAAAAACTGATCACCCAAAGTGACAACCAGAGTAAAGAGTAGGTCAACAATAAAAAGAGAGATTGAAGAAAAAAACGTGCGCCTCTTTGCATGTTAGAGTGTTCCGGTGATTAACTGGTTGTTTAATGCAAAATGGACTAAATCAATGGTTGTTTCACAGTTCAATTTACCCAGTATATTGGCTCGATGAACATGCACCGTTTTATGACTGAGATTCAGTTGTACGGCGATAGCTTTAACATTAATACCTTGTACTAGCAGATTAAAAATCTCTCTTTCGCGAGGGGTTAAACTATGTAAAGCATCTTCTTTTTCTGGTGTCTGTCGAAGTGCTTTCATGGCATCAGCACAGAGATAACAGCCCCCTTGATACACAGCACGTACTGCTTGAACGAGCTCTTGTGGACCACAGCGCTTAGTTAAATAGCCATGGGCACCGGAATCTAAAGCGCTTTGTACAAATGCGGGGGTATCATAAATACTTAAAATAATTGTCCGAAAATCAGGGCGTTTTTGTTTTAATCGACTTTGTAATTGTAGGCCACTCTCTCCAGGCATAGAGAGATCCATCACCGCCACATCAATATTATCATTTAATAAATAGGGCCAAGCTTCTTGGCCATTTGCGTATTCACCGACAATATTAATATCCGGCTCTAGCATTAGCAGTTGTGCAAACCCAGAACGCACAACAATGTGATCATCGATGAGAGCAACGTTTATCATATTTTTATTAGGCTAAGCATTGTTAGGTAATATTTATCTGTTTTATAACAAGCTACAGGAAGTTATGCGAGAAAAAAGGGAGCAAAAACACGCTTTTGCGCTTTGTCTCTCGCTTTTAGCGTATTGAATCGAGACAATTAGCAGGGCAGAATTACCCCCTCACAAACAGGGAACCTCCATTTGTAAGGGGGATTGGCAGATTAAGCGACTTGAACGGGAACGGCTTTAGCAATGCGTTTCATTTCATTGTCGCCTTCAAAATAGGCAATGTTGGGTTTATGGCTACGCGCATCGCTATCTGGAATTTGCACATAAGAGCAAATAATTAAGCGATCACCTACAGCAGCACGGCGAGCGGCTGCGCCATTGACAGAAATAATACCAGACCCTCTTTCTGCGCAAATGGCATAAGTAGAGAAACGTTCACCATTATCAACGTTATAAATATCAATGGCTTCATTTTCAAGAATACCAGCGGCATCCATAAAATCCTGATCAATCGCGCAAGAGCCTTCATAGTGAAGATCAGCTTGGGTGACTTTTACGCGATGAAGTTTGCCTTGTAACATGGTGCGTAGCATTGTTGTGTTTCCTATTTTTAATTATGCATTAGACTAAGCTAACTTGTTGGCTATCGATTAAACGAGTGTTACCCAACCAAGCTGCCATTAAAATAACGGCACATCGGCTCTCTTCGCTAAGTGGTGCTAGTGTTTGTGCATCACAAATAAAACATTCATCAGCACGAAAGCCTTGTTGTTCAAGGGTTGCTTTGGCAGTTTGTAATAGTTGGTTAACATCAAGGTCTCCCGATTTTAATTGCTCGGCTATCTGTTGCATAGCTTGATAAAGCACAGGGGCTTGTTGTTTTTCATTATCTGATAACAAACGATTTCGAGAGCTAAATGCCAATCCTGTTTTATCACGCACAATAGGGACTGGAATAATACTGATATCAAAACATAAATCACTGACCATTTTTTTTATGATCTGCAGTTGTTGATAATCTTTTTCACCAAATAGCGCGACATCAGGCTGTACAAGGTTGAATAGTTTACTTACAACGGTTGTTACACCGCGGAAATGTCCTGGGCGACTAGCGCCTTCTAACACAGAAGAAAGTACTGGAACCTCAACAATCGTTTGGTTTTCCATCCCATTTGGGTACATCTCTTTCGCTGATGGGGCAAAGACAATATCAACATGTTTATCGCGCAGTAACTCACAATCTTCTTGTAGGGTTCGTGGATAGTTTGCTAAATCGGCTTCTCTATCGAATTGCATTGGATTAACAAAAATAGAGGCGATAACCACATCAGCATGAATACGCGCTTCTTCTATCAGTTTTAGGTGACCTTGATGCAGGTTGCCCATGGTCGGAACCAATGCAATGCGTTTACCTTCTTGTTTTAGTCGCTTAATTTCGCGGCGTAAGATAAGCGTTGTTTCAATAATTAGCATAGCGTGACTCCTTTAAACTATTTTAATGAATTTAAATGATAAATCAGTTAAATGAGTGTTGTTCTTGAGGGAACAGTTTTTGTTCAACTTGTTGAACATACAGTCTGACAGCCTCGGGTAAGGAGCCAGCTTCTTGTAAGAAATTTTTAGAAAATTTAGGGGCATTAGGTGTTAGACCTAATAAATCATGCATCACAAGAATTTGTCCATCAGTGACATTGCCGGCACCAATGCCGATAACGGGAATATTGAGTGATCCGGTAATAGTTTTTGCTACGGAAACGGGGACGCATTCTAATACAGCTAGTTGTGCTCCTGCGGCTTCAAGTGCCATAGCATCTTGCTTAAGTTGCTCTGCAGCAGCTTCTTCTCGACCTTGTACTTTATAGCCACCAAACACATTAACAGATTGAGGGGTTAAGCCTAGGTGAATACAAACAGGCACTGCGCGTTCAGTGAGCATTTTGACTGTAGGAATAAGCCAGCTTCCTCCTTCAATTTTGACCATATTCGCTCCCGCTTGCATTAAAATAGCTGCGTTAAGACAGGCTTGCTCTGGAGTGGAATAAGACATAAAAGGCATATCAGCAATTAAGAAAGCGTTAGGGGCGCCTGCTCTTACACAACGGGTATGATAGGCAATTTGCTCAACGGTGACAGGTAATGTGCTGTCATGACCTTGTAGTGTCATACCGAGTGAATCACCAATTAACATGGCAGGAATACCTTCATTGGCAAATAGACGAGCAAAGCTAGCATCATAAGCCGTGATAGTGGCAAACTTTTTCTTTTCTTGTTTATAGCGATTGAGCGTAGATAGCGTAACCGGCTTCATGATAATAAACTCCATGGTGTGTTGCGTGTAAATTGAGTTATTTATGTCAGTTAATTATTTGTTTATTAAAGAGAATATGGCATAAATAAAAAACATTAACTGCTGATTGTAGCATCTACGTACTAAAAACGAAGAAAAAGTCGTGAATTGAATAATAAAAAATAGAAATAAAAAATATTTTGATATTTATCCAAGAATTAGAAATGGTGATATAACAGGCGGGAGGGAAGGGCGTATTTTATCACTTATGGGGAGGGATAACGCGATAAAGGAACAGTACAAGAGAGTTGTGAACGGGGTTGATACTGTCAGTCAACAGCATCAACCATTAACATCAAACACGCTTATTATGTGGTATCACCACTTTTCCATACCATTTTTAGGTACGAGCGCTAATCTGTCTGCTAATCGTTCTCCGTCATCAGGGAAACAAAGTTCAGGTGCTAAATCCGCCAATGGATAAAGCATAAATTCACGCACCTTAAGTCCATAATGAGGCACAGTTAAACGTTCGGTCTGTATAACTTGATCACCAAATAACATGATATCTAAATCAAGGGTACGAGGTCCCCAACGATTACCTGCTTTTCTTTCACGACCATGGGCAAGTTCAATTGCTTGTGTATGGTCGAGCAACGCTTCTGGGGCTAAAGTAGTATCAACGGCGACAGCCATATTGAGATAATCGGGTTGATCTTGAGGTCCCATAGGGCGTGTGCGATACCAAGGTGATTGGGCAATCAGTGTAGTATTAGGGATTTCACTAATCGCTTTTATCGCCGATTTTACTTGCTGTTCTGGTGAGTTTAAATTACTGCCCAGAATAATATACACACGCTGTTGTTGCTTACTCATGTTTGTTCTCTTGTCTTGGTGCATTATTTTTTGCATTAGGGTGACGAGGACGTTTACGAGGACGTGTTCTTTTGCGTACCGGGCCTGGACCTAATTCAGAGACCATAGAGCGTTGTTGTGTATTGTTTGAAACCTGAAAATCAGCCCACCAAGCGGCTAATGTTTCCAGATCAGGATTTCTTTGTACATTAGCGCGTAATTCCAGTAGATCAAATGCTGCACGGAATTTAGGATGCTCAAGCAGTTTATTGGCTCGGCGCCCTTGACGCTTAGGTAAACGCTGCTGTAATTGCCAAATATCACGCATCGTGGTGGTGATACGTTTAGGGATCGCAATAGTACGACATTGCTCATCTAAAATATCATTCATCGCCATTGAGAAAGCATCGTAATAAGACAGTCCACTTTCTTGAGCCAGTTTTTCGGCATGCTCCACTAAGGGATACCATAGCATTGCTGCAAATAAGAATGCCGGATTTACGCGCATTTCTTTACTAATACGATAATCGGTATTCTTTAGCACCTGTTCGATCATTCTTTCCATTGGGGTATCTTGCTGCTCAGTGATCCTTGAGGCAACTAATGGAAAAAGAGGCTCTAAAAGTTGGAAATGGCGCATTAACCGATAGGTTTTATAACCATGTCCTGTTTGTAATAATTTCAGCGATTCTTCAAATAGGCGTGCTGAAGGAATATTACGTAATAGTGGTGCTAATTGGCTAATTGGCTCTGCAGTTTCCGGTGCGATACGCATATCCAGTTTACTGGCAAAGCGGATAGCTCTTAGCATCCGAACCGGATCTTCACGATAGCGAGTTTCAGGAGAGCCAATTAAACGAATAGTACCTGATTTAAGATCAGCCAAGCCCCCCACATAATCACGTACAGCAAAATCATCGACGCCGTAATAGAGACTATTTAAGGTAAAATCCCGACGAATGGCATCTTCTTCAATCGATCCGAAGATATTGTCGCGCAGCAACATACCGCTTTGTGCTTGTTGTGACTGATTGCGATCGGATGTTTCATGATCTTCATGAGAGCCACGGAAAGTAGCGACTTCAATCACTTCGGGGCCAAACATAATATGCGCTAGACGAAAGCGTCGACCTACTAAGCGGCTATTACGAAATAATCGACGGACTTCTTCTGGCGTTGCATTGGTAGCAATATCAAAGTCTTTTGGTTTTTTCCCTAATAATAGATCGCGTACACCACCACCCACTAAATAAGCCTGAAAGCCTGAATTATTCAGACGATAAAGAACTTTTAGTGCGTTATCACTGATGTCTTTACGCGAAATCGGGTGTTGATCTCTTGGGATCACAGTCATTGGCAAATCACTCCCGTTCGCCTTTTCGTTATTACTTTTGTTCTTACGGGGACGGTCTGCGGATAGGGCAGGACGCCGACGCACAGTCGTTTGTGTTTCTTTTTTAGGTCGGTCAGATGCAGTGACAGGCCTTTCACTCGCTACCGATTCTGTATCTGACGATGTTGTTTGTCGTCCTAGCAAATTACGGCAGAAATGCGCTACTCGGTTAAAAATATGACACCTCGAATAATTAAATCTAATAATTAAAAAATTAAGCGGCTAATCATAGCCTACTGAACATTTTTTGAGAATGCTTTGTGTGGGTTATTGTGCATCTTCATCATAATGTTAACGAATAATCTTGCCTGACAGCAACGGTTGACGAGGTAAGAAAATGTGCTCCATCAATATTGTTCCTTGCTTATGGCCATCAGCTATAGTGATAGAATTATACGCAAATAACTTCTCTTTTATGTGAATAAACATCGTCATCACAGTGCGAATAGTCTGAGTTATTGTATCAAGAAGTATTAATTGGAGGATGATATTATTGATGTGAAAGCGCCAACGCTCATAATTTGTGTCAGCTTGAAGATAACGAGCCAATGCTGTAACCAAACCACCAAAACAAAGTTGGTTTATTAATAATGGCACTAAATGCCTAATACACATTGTCATCTTGGGTATTAATGTTTAGATTAAAGCCCCAGCACCTAAGTACTGAGGCTATACTCATTAATTAGCCAGCCATCTGTTTTTCACGGATTTCAGCTAATGTTTTACAGTCGATACAGAGATCGGCTGTTGGACGAGCTTCTAAACGGCGGATGCCGATTTCAACACCGCAAGACTCACAAAAGCCGAAGTCATCATCTTCAACTTTCTTCAGTGTTTTCTCAATTTTCTTTATGAGTTTACGTTCACGATCACGGTTACGCAGCTCAAGACTGAATTCTTCTTCTTGTGCAGCACGGTCAACAGGATCGGGGAAGTTGGCCGCCTCATCTTGCATATGAGTGACGGTACGGTTGACTTCATCCCTGAGCTGATTGCGCCAAGATTCAAGTATTAGCTTAAAATGCGCTAATTGGGCTTCGTTCATGTACTCTTCGCCCGGTTTTTCCTGATATGGCTCAACGCCAGCAATAGCGAGAATGCTCATGGACGATGTTTTACGCTTTTGCCCTTCTTGCATAATGCTTCTCCTACATACGCATTTTCTGAATAATCCCCCACCTTAAATAGGAAGGGAAAAAAATAGGGCGCTATAAATAGCAGATGCCCGCGCGGATAGCAATTATTCCTTTAATAAGTTTTCTCATGATGTGAAGGCACGCAAGTAAAAAGGCCATTTTAGTTAAAAAATACTTAACCAACACCATGAAAATGTATTAACCTTTTGAAATAAAAGGTAATTGCTTTCCAATTGTTAAATCGTACTCACTAATATTGATGCGATAACATAAAATTTCAACCCCAGCATCACATGCTTGTTTTAGCAATAAGTCATACTTAGGGTCAATCTCTTTAGCAACAGACACTTGTGTAATGCCAGTATGGGGGACAGCGTAAAATAAGATAGCCCTTAAGCCCGATTTTGCGATAGCGGTCAACTCTCGAAGGTGCTTTTGACCTCGCTCTGTTTTAGCGTCAGGAAAATAGCCCATTCCAGCATCTAATAAAGTGACCGATTTCACTTCAATATAGCAGTCAACTTTATGATTTGACTTAAGTAAAATATCAATACGGCTATTCTCACTACCATACTTCACTTCGCGTCTTATCTCATCATAGTCAGATAATTCTGGAATATCGCCAGCTTCTATCGCATCGGCAATGATCGTATTAGCTCTTAAGGTATTAATACAGATCCAATCACCTGATTGAGTTTGGGTTAATTCCCAACTATGAGGATATTTTCTTTTGACATTCGATGACGTGGAATACCAAACCGTATCACCTGGAGTTGCGCATCCCGTCATCGCACCCGTATTAGCACAATGGAGCGTGAATTCTTCACCATTTGCCGTCACTACGTCTGCTAAAAAACGTTTGTATCGTTTTAATAAAGTGGCAGATTGTAGTGGTTGTTCAAATTTCATAATCACCCCGGTGAAAATACGTCCTTTAATAAAGGGCTAATGCTACAATGAGCCACAGAGAAAGTTAATCAGTTATGGAGCTTGTGTGCATCTATTGCCAATTTTTGAGGTAGCAGGATCTATTGTTACTGCATTAAAACAATGTCCCCAAGTCTTACTTCACGCCCCCACAGGGGCGGGAAAATCAACCGCACTGCCGCTGTATTTGCTTCAACAAAATATATTTGATGGCAAAATTATTTTATTAGAGCCAAGGCGTATTGCGGCAAAAAGCATCGCTTATCGTTTAGCAAGTCAACTCAATGAAGAGGTGGGTAAAACGGTGGGGTATCGCATGCGTGCTGAAAGTAAAGTGAGTCAGCAGACGCGCCTTGAAGTGATCACCGAAGGGGTGTTGACACGTATGTTACAGCAAGATCCTGAACTGACAGGTGTAAGTTTAGTGATACTTGATGAATTTCATGAGCGGAGTTTGCAAGCAGATTTAGCATTAGCACTGCTATTAGATGTGCAATCAGGATTACGTGATGATTTACGCCTTTTGGTGATGTCTGCAACATTAGATAATCAAAAATTAACTTCACTATTGCCGGATGCGCCGATGATTAGCTCTGAAGGGCGTAGTTATCCTGTTTCACGGCACTATTATCCTATTCAATCACACCTGCCTTTTGAACAAGAAGTTGCCACGATGGCGCGACGTTTGCTTACACAAGAGACGGGCTCTTTACTTGTTTTTTTGCCCGGTAGTGCAGAAATTATTAGAGTCGCGCAATTATTAGCTGACAAAGTGGATAAACACACCTTAATTTTTCCACTTTATGGGGCACTTTCATTAGCACAACAGCAACAGGCCATAGAGCCTGTAGAAAAGGGATATCGCAAAGTTGTATTAGCAACAAATATTGCAGAAACCAGTTTAACAATCGAAGGTATTCGCTTGGTGCTCGACAGTACCATTGAAAAACGTGCCCAGTTTGACTTAAAAAGTGGTGTAACAAGCTTATTGCGCCAACGAATAAGTCAAGCTTCACAAACGCAAAGAGCGGGGCGGGCAGGACGTCTTGAAGCCGGAATTTGTTGGCACTTAATCAGTCAGGAGCAAGCTGAGCGCGGGGCAACTCACCAAGTACCTGAAATTTTATCTAGTGATCTCTCTTCGTTATGGCTTTCAATATTGCAATGGGGATGTCGTGATATAAACCAACTCTCTTGGTTAGATACGCCTACACCAGCAGCAATAAACGCAGCTAAAACATTATTGCAACGATTAGGTGCCATTGATAATCAAGGGGGATTAACCTCGCGGGGAGTACGTATGGCACAGTGGGGCATCGATCCCCGATTGGCGGCAATATTAGATTATGCTAGTGAAAAAAGTGAGCATCATCTTGCTACCGCAGCAAGGTTGTGTGCCATTTTAGAACAGCCACCAAGAGACAGAGAGATTAATCTTGAATGGCTGATCCAACAGAAAAATCATCAATGGTCACAGCGTGAAAAACAGCTATTACAGCAATGCAAAGGGCAATGTCGCCCAGAATTATTAGCATCACTATTGAGTGTCGGATTTGCAGATAGAATAGCCAAAAACCGTGATAATCAAGGTCGATTTCGCCTCGCTAATGGACAAGGCGCAATGATGGATAATACTCAACCAATGAGCCAATCGCCGTGGATTTTAGCACCATTGTTGTTGCAAAATGCACATTATGCGGATGTGCGAATTTTATTAGCCTTACCTATTGATATTAATGAAGTATCCTCTATCTTTCCGGAATTGATACAAGATAATACCACCGTTGAATGGGATGAAAAGCGCGGTACACTTCTTGCGTGGCAACAGCGCCGATTAGGTCAGTTAACCGTTAGCCAAATGCCATTAGATAAACCTAATAAAGCGCAAATGCAAACGGCATTATTAAATTGGTTACGTAAACAAGGATTAAGTGCTCTACCCTTAAGTGAAGAGAGCAAGCAACTGTTTATTCGCCTTGCTTTAGCGCAAAAGTGGTGCCCTGAGGCCAATTTACCTGTATTGAATGAAGCCGTTTTATTAGACTCATTAGAATTGTGGTTACAACCTGAATTAGGCGATACCCAATCACTTAAGGCACTGCTACAAATGGATATTAATGGGATAATTAAAAATCAGTTAACTTGGCATGAGCAACAATTATTGCAAGAGCTGTTCCCAACACACTATATTGCTCCAACGGGCACTAAAGTGATGATTAAATATGATTTAGATAATCCGCCGATTATTGCTATCAGGATCCAAGAGGTTTATGGTGAAAAACAAAGTCCTATTGTGGCAAAAGGGCAATTACCTGTAGTGATGGAGTTACTTTCTCCGGCTATGCGACCTATCCAAAAAACACAAGATCTCGCTACTTTTTGGGCCGGAAGCTATACACAAGTACAAAAAGAGATGAAGGGGCGATATCCCAAACATTTGTGGCCAGATTCACCCGCAACAACGGCCCCCACTCGACGTGTAAAAAAATGGAGTTAGCGCGTATATATACGTGCTGAATAACAATTTGAGAGCTTTCCTGTGGGATAGCTTGGAAAAATAGCGACAATGTTAGGCTTCTTTACCCTAAGGGTGTGGTGAAGAGGTTTTAATGAGAGAAACTGTTCATGAGTAGAAAGAAAAAACCAGTAAAGAAAACCAATAGAAGGCGTTCTTGGTTTTGGTTATTTGTTAAAATCGCCATTGTGGTTGCGGTTTTAGTCGGCATCTATGGTGTTTATTTATATTCCCAAATTAAAGAGCGCCTTGACGGTAATGTATGGGAATTGCCTGCTGCCGTTTATGGACGTACTGTCAATTTAGAACCTGGCATGAACTATAGCCAAAAAGAGATGGTAAGCTTACTGGAAGGTATGCAGTATCGCCATGTCAATAAAATCACCCGTCCTGGGGAATTTGTCGTTAAAAATGGCACTATAGAGATGTTACGTCGACCGTTTGATTTTCCAGATGGTCGCGAAGAGCAAATTTTAGCGAAATTGACCTTTGAACAAAACTCATTGGTGAGTATCACCAATATGAATAATCAGCGTCAATTTGGTTTCTTCCGCCTCGATCCTAAGCTTATCACTATGATGCAATCGGCTAATGGTGAACAGCGTCTATTCTTAGCAAGAGATAAATTTCCTCAACTATTAGTCGATACATTAATTGCTACGGAAGATCGCCGTTTTTATGAGCATGATGGCATCAGTATTTATTCTATTGGTCGTGCGGTGTTAGCGAACTTTACCGCAGGTAGAGCGGTACAAGGGGGAAGTACTTTAACGCAGCAATTAGTAAAAAACTTATTCCTAACCAATGAAAGAACGCTAAAAAGAAAGCTTAATGAAGCCTATATGGCGATTATTATGGATGCGAGCTATAGCAAAGATCGTATTTTAGAGCTGTATCTTAATGAGGTGTTCTTAGGGCAAAGTGGTGATGAGCAAATTCGTGGTTTTCCATTGGCTAGCCTTTACTATTTTGGTCGACCTGTTGATGAACTAAGTCTTGATCAACAAGCATTATTGGTTGGAATGGTGAAAGGGGCTTCTGCATACAATCCATGGCGCAATCCTAAGGCTGCATTAGAGCGCCGTAATGTGGTACTAAAATTATTACAGACCCAACAAATTATCGATCAAGAGCTTTATGATGTATTAAGCGCACGTCCTTTAGGAGTAAAACCTCGTAGCGAAGCGCTAACGCCACAACCGGCATTTATGCAGTTAGTTCGTCAAGAGCTACAAACTAAATTAGGTGATCAGGTTAAAGATTTATCGGGGACTAAAATTTTTACAACGCTTGATCCTGTTTCACAAGATGCAGCGGAAAAAGCGGTAGAAACGGGAGTTGCTGATTTACGTAAAACACGCAAAATCAACGATCTCGAAGGCGCAATGGTTGTTGTAGATCGCCTCAGTGGTGAGGTTAGGGCGTTAGTGGGCGGTTCACAACCACAATATGCCGGTTTTAATCGTGCCATGTCCGCACGCCGTTCAATTGGCTCATTAGCAAAACCGGCAACTTATTTAACCGCATTAAGTGAGCCTGAGCGTTTTCGTTTAAATACCTGGTTGGCGGATGAACCTATTTCAGTGCCTATTCCGGGAGGAAAACCATGGCAACCACGTAACTACGATCGTGGTTATAAAGGGCGATTAATGTTGGTGGATGCTCTTGCTACATCACGTAATGTACCAACGGTTAATCTTGGTTTAGAAGTCGGGTTAGACCAAGTGATCAAAACGTGGATCAAACTAGGTGCCCCAGCAGAAAATTTAGAAAAAGTACCAGCGATGTTACTTGGCGCACTAAACTTAACCCCAATGGAAGTGGCGCAAACTTTCCAAACAATCGGAAGTTTAGGTAATCGCGCTAAATTATCGGCATTGCGCTCTGTTATCAACCAAGATGGTACGGTGCTTTATCAAAGCTACCCGCAAGCAGAAACAACGGTTTCTCCACAAGCAGCATATATGACACTGTTTGGTATGCAACAGGTGGTTAATTCAGGTACAGCAGCACGAGCATTAAAACCTAAATTTGGTCAATATAACCTTGCAGGTAAAACCGGAACCACCAACGACTTACGTGATAGCTGGTTTGCGGGTATTGATGGTAAAGAAGTTACTATTGCATGGATGGGACGTGATAATAATGGCCCAACTAACTTAACAGGATCGACAGGGGCATTGATCCTTTATCGTCATTATTTAGAAAATCAAACACCATTAACATTAAATCCACCTGTACCAGAAGATATAGCACAGATGTCGATTAATGCTGAAGGTAACTTTGTTTGTTATGGTGGCGGCGTGCGTACATTACCTGTGTGGACAGCAGATCCTGATAGCCTCTGTACACCGTTACCACAAGAGAGCGACGGCGACGATAGTGCGGCACCTAAATGGTTACGCGATCTGTTTTCTGAGTAATTATTCGCAATACTATTGAGATAAAAAATATCCTCCTGCAATCGCGGAGGATATTTTTTTGCCAGCAATACCAGCAATAAATGCTATTTAAGTAATGAAAGATTACGCTTTCATTTTGCTAAAGGCGTATTCAGCCGCATCGATAGTACGTTGAATATCTTCTTTGCTATGAGCAATAGACATAAAGCCAGCTTCAAAAGCCGACGGAGCGAGGTAAATACGTTTTTCTAACATTAAGTGGAAGAACTGTTTGAAGCGTTCGACATCGCAGTTCATTACGTCTTGATAGCAAGTCACTTCTTTGGCATCGGTAAAGAATAAACCAAACATACCGCCTACATGGTTTACTACCATAGGGATACCTGCTTGTTGTGCTTTTTCAAGTAAGCCATCCGCTAACATAGTAGTAAGTTCATCCAGTGTTTGGTGAACTCCCGGTTGTGAAACTTCTTGCAAACAAGCTAGACCCGCCGCCATCGCAATGGGGTTACCCGATAATGTTCCCGCTTGGTAGACAGGACCGATAGGGGCTAATTGAGACATCACTTCTTTATGTCCGCCGAAGGCGCCTACAGGCATGCCACCACCTATAATTTTACCTAAACAGGTCAAGTCAGGATCAACATCGTAATAAGCTTGTGCGCCGCCTAATGCGACACGAAAACCTGTCATTACTTCATCAATAATCAGTAATGCACCAAATTCATCACATAATGCACGTAATCCCGGTAGAAAATCGGCTTTAGGTGGAACACAGTTCATATTACCGGCAACGGGTTCAACAATAATACAGGCGATTTCTTCCGGATAATTTTCAAATGCTTGACGTACTGAATTTAAATCGTTGTAAGTACAAGTTAAAGTGTGTTTAACAAAATCAGCAGGAACACCTGGAGAGTTTGGTTGTCCCATCGTCAATGCACCAGAGCCTGCTTTGACTAATAAGCAGTCTGCATGTCCATGGTAACAGCCTTCAAATTTAATGATTTTGTCACGACCCGTGTAGCCACGAGCAAGACGAATGGCACTCATGGTGGCTTCTGTACCTGAGTTCACCATACGAACCATATCCATCGAAGGCACTAACTCAGTGACTAAATTTGCCATTTCCACTTCAGCAGCCGTAGGAGCACCAAAGCTTAGGCCTTTTTGCACCGCATCAGTTACAGCGTGGCGAATAGCGGGGTGATTGTGGCCTAATACCATCGGTCCCCATGAACCGACATAGTCAAGATAAGCACGTCCATCGGCATCATAAATATACGCACCATTAGCACGTTCAATAAAAAGCGGTGTGCCACCAACACCGTTAAATGCTCTAACCGGTGAATTGACGCCACCAGGTATCACTTGTTGTGCGAGATTATAAAGCGTTTCAGACTTGCTCATGTCAGACTCCTAATGATGGGTGAGCGTAAGATTAACGCCTATTCTAAAGCACAGTGCAGATGAAGCCAAATACACGACAACAACATTTTGATTTATCATTGTTATTGTTCGAGTTGGCACTCATTAATAAAGAAAAGTTGTGTATCAAAAAGTGCATTTTGTCCACAACAAACTTGAAGGTTAAGAGCAGGTATTAGATAATCATCACATTATATCAGCAAGAAGCATCAATTTTTGCTGGCTGTTTTTTACTGGATTATCCAGTCTGGAGTGAACAATGAGTGATGATATGGCTCTGCCGTTACAATTTACAGATGCGGCTGCAAATAAAGTAAAAGATCTAATTGCGGATGAAGAAAACCCAAATCTGCGTCTACGTGTTTATATCACCGGTGGTGGCTGTAGCGGATTCCAGTATGGTTTTACCTTTGATGATGCTATGAATGAAGGTGATATGACCATAGAAAAACAAGGCGTTGCCTTAGTTATTGATCCAATGAGCTTGCAGTATTTAGTGGGTGGCTGTGTTGATTATACTGAAGGCCTTGAAGGCTCACGTTTTATCGTCACCAATCCTAATGCGAAAAGCACTTGTGGTTGTGGTTCATCGTTTAGTATCTGATTTTTATATTATTTGACGTCGTGGCTATCCTGCCTTGCCACGGCGTTAGTCATCCCCGTATCTTTATATATGCCCCGCTCACTGCACGTTATTGGTTGTGTTGCAGCTTGCCTACGACTCTTGTCTGTTAACCTCTTCAATCTTCATTTAAATAGTTAATTGACTTTAAAATGAGTGGATTGCGATAGACTCACAAATCTGTTGAGCCGCATAAATAATACGTGGTGCTGGTCGGCTAAAACTATCTTCATCAATAGCGATAATAGGAATATCTAGTTGAGGTTGCCAAAATTGTTGTATTGCGGCAATTTGGTTTGGTTTACCACTAAATAAAATCAAATCAGGTTTTTTACTGATCACTTGCTCGCGGCTGACTTGTGGCCAAGGAACTGCACTATTCGCAAAAATATTTTCTCCGCCACAAAGTTCGGTAATCTCATTTTGTAATGAATGTTTTGATGTCGTAAATAGGGGTTGCATACCAAATTGAATAAAGACTTTTTTCTTCGCTTGATGAGGCGTCGTTGAGGCGTACTTTTGCTGTAATTCTTGATATTGCTGACGTAATTTTTGTGCACTTGCTAAAGCGACTTCAGGATGAGTGCTATAAGAAGAAAGTCGGGTAAGATCGTCAATGATTTCTTCGATACTGTGTGGATCAGAGTAAATAATAGGGATACCCAATGATTTTAACTGATCGAGCGGTCGTTGAGGATTACCGCTTGGCCATGCAATAATTAAATCAGGTTTTAATAGCAAAATGCGTTCTACATTAATGCCTTGCCAGTCGGCAACTTGTACGAGATCTTTTGCTGCTTGTGGATAATCAGAATAAGCGCTCGCCGCAACCATATTCTCTCCCATACCTGCGGCATAAGCCATTTCCGTGGCAGACGGGGATAAAGTAATAACACGTTGTGCGGGAGTGGCTGCGATAACATAACAAGGTGTCAATATCAGGCTTAGCAGCAGTGCAAAAGTGTTTAAGAAACGCATTTTTCTCGTCTTTATAGTCAAATATACCCGTCTATTTTTATCTTACCTGCTGAGCTAAAAGAGAGACGGGTTTGTTAAGCGGCTTATCGATTAAATAAATTAAAACTGAGTCTCTGTTTTTAATTTATCAAGCATAGTAGTGACCATTAAGCTTGATTGTTGTGCGGCAACAGATAAAAACTCATCAAAACTTAAATGCGATTCTTTATCTGCCACATCTGAAATGGCACGAACAACAACAAAAGGTGTATCAAATTGATGGCAAACATGTCCAATAGCGGTTGATTCCATCTCAACAGCGACGACTTCTGGAAAAGTACGACGAATACGTGCTAATGGCTCGGCACCATTAATAAAAGCATCGCCACTACAGATTAATCCACGCACGGCATTTAATTTTAGTGATCCAATACACTCTTGAGCAATATTGACCAGTTTGGGATCGGCAATAAATGCCGGCGGGCATTGTGCCATTTGTCCTGGTTCATAACCGAAAGCAGTAACGTCGGCATCGTGATAACGTACTTCTGTTGATACGACAATATCGCCAACATTTAATTTTGCATCTAACCCACCTGCAGAGCCGGTGTTGATCACAACATCAGGGCGAAAATGTTCAAGTAATAGTGTGGTACCGATGGCGGCTGCCACTTTACCAATGCCTGATTTTAGTAATGCAACATCTACACCATTGATTTTGCCAGTATAAATTTCACAACCACCACGAGAGACTATTTCGCAGTTTTCAATTTGTTCACGCAGAAGTTTGACTTCTTGTTCCATTGCACCTATTACGCCAACTCTCATTGTGTCATACTCCCTTGTAGGTTAATAATATATAGCGTTAACCAAGAGTTTATCATTTATCGCAAAAACACGATATAACGCAGCGAATTCGTTTCATCGATACCAGAAAGAGGATAGAAATGATCGATTTTAAACTGAAGTTAAATTATCAACGCAAATATAACAGCAGTGATATCGATATTGATGATGAAATGCAGATCTCGCGCCAATTTGAAAGCGATCGCGGGCGTATTATTAATTCAGCGGCGATCCGTCGGTTACAACAAAAAACACAGGTATTTCCATTAGAGCAAAATTCGGCGGTACGAAGTCGATTAACCCATTCGCTGGAAGTACAACAAATAGGCCGTTATATCGCTAAGCAAATAATCGGCGAACTAAAAAAGCATAATAAATTAGAAGAATATGGCTTAAATGAACGGATTGATAGCGTTGAAAGTTTAATTGAAATGGCGTGTTTAATGCACGATATTGGCAATCCTCCTTTTGGTCATTTTGGTGAAGCTGCAATTAAACATTGGTTTCGTAAGGTGTTAGCACCTGATGCTTCCATAGAATTTGATAATTGTCCTTTTTTACCTATTCGCTATTCAGCAGACCGACATTTAAATGAATTAAAACAGACTTTGCGTCAAGACTTATGCCATTTCGAAGGCAATGCTCAGGCAATTCGCATGGCGCATCACTTGTTAAAACTCAATTTAACCTATGCGCAAATTGGCTGTGTTTTAAAATATACACGTCCAGCTTATTGGCAAGGTGCTACGCCGAAAGAATTTAGCTATTTAATGAAAAAACCAGGTTATTACTGGTCTGAAGCTGAATTTGTTAAAGAAGTGCAAGAAAAACTTGCAATGAAAGATTTTTGTCGTTTTCCACTGACTTATATTATGGAAGCGGCAGATGATATTTCTTATTGTATTGCTGATTTAGATGATGCGGTAGAAAAAGGCATTTTTGATATCAATCGCTTAGTGCAGTTATTAAAAAATGCATGGAGTGAAAGTGGTGCGGTAACAGAAGGTGATCTGTTTGATATCACTGTTAATCGAGCTTTTAAAAAAGTGGATCAAAATGAAGCTAAGCGTAGCATGCAAGATCAATTTTTTATGTATTTGCGCGTCTATATTACCGGAAAATTAGTACCTTACACCGCCTATCGCTTTATCAAAAACTTACCTCAAGTTTATGAAGGCAACTTTAACCATGCTTTACTGGAAGGAAAGAGTGCTGAACATCGTTTATTGACAACGTTAAAACGAGTGGCGCAAAAGTGGGTATTTAGTCACCCCGAAGTTGAAGAGCTTGAAATGAAGGGCTATCGAGTGATCAGTGGGTTATTGGATATTTATAAGCCATTGCTTTTATTATCGACCGATGATTTTCTAAGACTACATAAATATAATGAACATCCTCATTATGTTATTGAGACGCGTTTATATCATAAGCTTTCGATTAAACATAAGCTTGCTTATAATGAAGCATTAGAAAAAATTTACGATATTAATAGTGAAGAGGGAAAAACCTTAGAGTTTTATTATCGTACAAGATTGATACAAGATTATATCAGTGGTATGACCGACCATTATGCATATGAAGAATATAGAAAATTAATGGTATGTGATTAATGTGTAATCGATTGAAATATCTATCATATTGATTAATGATAATTTTTAGATTTTTCTTAGAGATAGTTACGCGTTATTAAAATAACAGAAAATATTTGTTATTAATTGTAAATATATTCAATGTAAACGTTATATATAATAGTTTTTAGTTATAGAATAATATTAAATCTATATAAAAGAGTACTTCTACTTGTTAGCATAAAAATATTTTTCGATTTCATAAAAATATTGCTTATATCAGTTAAGTAAATAACTTGTTCGATGGTATACTCTCCTCATATCTTATTCTAAATGGTCTAGTAAACACTTAATTCTGTTTGCGGAGTGAAAATGTCAAACTAGGCTGTTTTAGAGTTAATCCGCAATAGATTCATAAAATTTAATACTATGGTGCAGTTTTATTCCCCTAAAAAACGTCCTGCTAAAAAACAGGTAAAAAACTTGGCGGTAACCGCTAATGCATTGGATGCTAACGGTCAAGGTATTGCTCATGCTGAGGGCAAAACCATTTTTGTTAAAGGATTACTTCCACAAGAAACTGCACGCATTCGTTTGACCGAAGAAAAACGCCAGTTTGCCAAGGGAGAAGTGATCACACGATTAACCACAAACCCAGAAAGAGTGACACCACCCTGTCAGTACTATCAACATTGTGGTGGGTGCCAGCAACAACATGTGCCTATTGATTGGCAACGTACCACTAAAGCTGAGGTTTTATCACATCTTATTAAACGTGAAACTAATGTAGTCATTTCAGCACAGCCTGTTATTGCCGGTGCGGAGTATGGCTATCGGCGCCGAGCAAGATTAGGGTTACGTTATCACCCTAAAAAGGGTTTGGTAATGGGATTTCGCCAAGCACTTTCTAATGACTTAGTGATGGTCACCCAATGCCCAGTATTAAAACCACAACTTAATGTACTGTTATTGCCACTGTGGCAGTGTTTAAAGCAACTCTCTGTCGTGCGTGATTTAGGTCATGTGGAATTAGTGTTAGCAGATAATGGGCCATTAGTGATTTTGCGTCATTTATCACCGCTATCTGAGGGTGATAAGCAATTGTTAGATGATTTTTCTCATCACGCTCAAGTGATGATATATCTGGCGGGTGATAATGGTGAGATCGCACAATTAACAACGATTGAGAAGGAACCCTTCTATCAGATAGAGGGTCTAAAATTACACTTTGCACCAACGGATTTTATTCAAGTTAATGATGAAATAAATCATAAGATGGTTGCTCAAGCGATAGCATGGCTCGATTTATCGCCAAACGATCGCGTACTAGACTTGTTTTGTGGCATGGGTAACTTCACATTACCTATGGCAAAGCGTGTTGATAAAGTCGTTGGGGTCGAAGGTGTTCCTGCACTGGTGGCGATGGCGAAAAAAAATGCTGAACTTAATCAATTAGATAATGTTCAGTTTTGGCATGCTGATTTATCCGCCGATTTTTCTGCTATGCCTTGGGCACAGGAAGGATTTAATAAAGTTCTGCTAGATCCCGCAAGAGCGGGAGCTGCACAAGTGATGTCACATATTGTGACGTTATCCGCAGAAAAAATTGTGTATGTTTCCTGTAATCCGACCACGTTAGCCAGAGATAGTAAGATATTATTAGATTCCGGATATCAGCTAACCCAGTTAAGAATGTTGGATATGTTTCCACAAACAGGGCATCTGGAATCAATGGCATTGTTTATTCGCAAATAAACAGATAGCCACTCAATAAGTCGCAGATAAGATTTATATCGAGTAGGGAGAGAATATGGTTGCAGTTAGAAGTGCTCACTTAACACCTGCAGGGGAGTTTGCCGTTGATAAATGGGTTAATAGCTTGAATTTAACTCATGCGAATGCGGGGAGTGAAATCATGCAAACCTGGGAATACTGTCATCGTACTGTTCTGGGCCGTGAAGATGCGCAACTGTTGCTATGGCGCGGTGTTGAGATGGTTGAACTTCTTTCGACACTCAGTATGGATAAAGATAGCATGAGGGCAGCACTTCTCTTCCCACTTGCTGAAGAAGATCTTATTAACCAGGAAGTTATCACTGAACATTTTGGTGAGGCGATATGGAATTTAGTGCGTGGCGTAATGGAGATGGATGCTATTCGCCAGCTTAAAGCGACACATACCAACGAAACTAGCTCAGTACAAGTCGATAATGTACGCCGTATGTTATTGTCTATGGTAGAAGATTTTCGTTGTGTAGTTATTAAACTCGCAGAGCGGATTGCCCATTTACGTGAAGTGAAAGATGCCACTGAGGATGAACGAGTCTTAGCGGCAAAAGAGTGTTTTAATATCTATGCACCATTAGCCAATCGATTGGGGATTGGACAATTAAAATGGGAGCTTGAAGATTTCTGTTTCCGTTATCTTCATCCTGATGAATATAAGCAAATTGCAAATTTACTGCATGAACGCCGTATTGATCGCGAACAGTATATTGATAATTTCGTCAGTACGGTGCGTGGTTATATGCAGCAAGAGAATATTGAAGTCGATATCTACGGACGTCCCAAGCACATCTATAGTATTTGGCGAAAAATGAAGAAAAAAAATCTCGCCTTTGATGAGCTATTTGATGTTCGTGCGGTACGTATTGTTGTCGAACGCCTACAAGATTGTTATGCCGCTTTAGGTATTGTACATACTCATTTTCGTCATTTACCCGATGAATTTGATGATTATGTTGCCAATCCAAAACCAAATGGTTACCAATCTATTCATACGGTAGTACTTGGCCCTGAAGGTAAAACCGTTGAGATCCAAATACGTACTCGTCAGATGCATGAAGATGCTGAATTAGGTGTTGCAGCGCATTGGAAATATAAAGAAGGTGCTACTGGTGCAACAACCAAAGGCGGGACGGGAAGTTATGAAAATCGTATTGCGTGGTTACGTAAATTAATTGCATGGCAAGAAGAGATGGCTGATTCTGGTGAAATGCTAGATGAAGTACGTAGCCAAGTATTTGATGATCGCGTCTATGTCTTTACGCCAAAAGGGGATGTGATTGATTTACCTGCAGGCTCGACACCATTAGATTTTGCTTATCATATTCATAGTGATGTTGGTCATCGCTGTATTGGTGCTAAAATCGGCGGGCGCATCGTTCCATTTAGCTATCAGCTACAAATGGGCGATCAAATTGAAATTATTACTCAAAAACACCCTAATCCAAGCCGAGATTGGCTAAATCCTAATCTTGGTTATGTGACAACCAGTCGTGGTAGAGCAAAGATCCACAACTGGTTCCGTAAACAAGATCGCGATAAAAATATTATTGCAGGCCGCCAAATCTTAGATAATGAATTAGCGCCGCTTGATATTAATATGAAAGAAGCAGAAAAACTGCTGATTGCTCGTTATAACGTCCATAGTCTTGATGAAGTGCTGGCAGGTATAGGCGTTGGTGATATCCGTATCAATCAATTAGTCAATTTCTTACAAAGTAAGCTGAATAAAGCCACAGCGGAAGATGAAGACAAAGAGGCGTTACGCTCATTAGAAAATAAAACGGCTACACCAAAAACAACCACGTCAGGTGGTGGCAGTATTGTGGTCGAGGGTGTCGGGAACTTAATGCATCATATCGCACGTTGTTGCCAACCTATTCCAGGCGATAATATCGTTGGATTTATTACCAAAGGACGTGGTATTTCAATTCACCGTGCAGATTGTGATCAATTAGCTGAGTTACTTTCTCACGCACCAGAGCGTATTGTCGATGCGGTGTGGGGTGAGAATTACTCAAGTGGTTATTCATTAGTGGTACGGGTTGTGGCTAATGATCGTAGTGGTTTATTACGCGATATCACCACTATTTTAGCTAATGAAAAAGTGAATGTGCTGGGAGTTAGTAGCCGCAGTGATGTGAAGCAACAAATAGCGACCATTGATATGAATATTGAGATTTATAATCTCCAAGTATTAGGGCGTATTTTAGCGAAACTCAATCAATTACCTGATGTCATAGAAGCCAAACGCTTTTCTCATTAAGACATTGGTCACCTTAACGGATAAAATGCCAAGCACAATGTGTCTTGGCATTTTTTTACGAAATTTTGTTAACTCGACATAACGATCACTTTTATATACAAGGCCAGATAATGTCAGAAAACCGTGAAATTTTACGTTTATTAGCCATTATGGCGCAATTACGTGATCCTCAAACAGGCTGTGAGTGGGATAGGGTACAAACCTTTGACACCATAGCCCCCTATACATTAGAAGAAACCTATGAAGTACTAGATGCCATTGCCCGCAAAGATTTTTCCGCACTTAAAGAGGAGTTAGGGGACTTACTCTATCAAGTCGTTTTTTATGCCAGAATGGCGCAAGAGCAGCAATTATTTGATTTTAATGATGTCTGTGAAGCTATCAGCAATAAATTAGAACGTCGTCATCCACATATTTTTGCTACAGAAAATGAAAATAATTTAGCGACTGAAAAGCATCGTTGGGAAAAAATCAAGGCTCAAGAGCGTGAAGCGAAAGCACAATATTCATTACTTGATGATATTCCTGCTACTTTACCGGCACTAATGAAAGCAGAGAAAATACAAAAGCGCTGTGCCTCCGTTGGCTTTGATTGGCACGAGCTTTCTCCTGTATTAGATAAAGTGTATGAAGAAATAGATGAAGTGATGGCAGAAGTGAAAAAAGCCCCTAGAGATGATCAACGTATTGAGGATGAGTTGGGGGATTTGCTTTTTTCTGTGGTTAATTTATCGCGCCATTTAAAACAAAAGCCAGAGCAGGCACTTAATCGAGCTTGTCGTAAATTTGAGCAACGGTTTAGGTTTGTTGAAAAAATGCTCACAGAGCAGGGTATAAACATAGAAAATGCTTCATTAGAAGAGATGGAGATCGGTTGGCAAAAAGCGAAGGAAAAAGAAATTGAGTGAAGAATGACTCATCATTATTTGTTTTTGTGACATTAAGTGCGAAAAATAATAGATGAAATCTCATTGTTTTTGCTCACTTTTTATAAAAAATTATAAAAGGCGAAATTATAAAAGGTAATTTTGCTTTTTTTATTTTAGGTGGCTTTAAATATCGTTGTTGCATTTGATTTGCTAAAAAGTGTGATTAACCTCAAAAAAATTAAAAGCATGATCATAAGCAAAAGATATGTCACGAAACCTGCTACACTTTATATCGTGAAAAAAATAAAGCATCTATTCTCTAAAAGTGATATCTTAGCTGAAAGGATTAAGCTAAAATGCTTGAGAAATATTTTCACGGGTTTAGTTGATTGAATTTTTACTGTTTTTTCGTGTTTAAACGGATAAGTAATGTGATGAAAAAGAACTTTATACAACTAAGAATGTTTGTAGCGAAAATAAGGTTCGGGTATACTGTGTTCCCGTCCAGTTATATCCATCATCCAAATACACCTAAACTTTCAGGTTCAGCATGAAAACGAATTATATTTTTGTGACCGGCGGGGTCGTATCCTCTCTGGGTAAAGGCATTGCCGCAGCCTCTTTAGCGGCTATACTAGAAGCCCGTGGACTCAATGTCACCATGATGAAGTTAGATCCGTATATTAACGTCGATCCAGGTACGATGAGCCCAATTCAACACGGAGAAGTCTTCGTCACTGACGATGGAGCTGAAACTGATCTTGACTTAGGCCATTACGAGCGCTTTATTCGCACGAAAATGACGCGTCGTAATAACTTTACGACCGGCCGTGTATACTCAGAAGTGCTACGCAAAGAGCGTCGTGGTGACTATCTTGGTGCTACTATCCAAGTTATTCCTCATATCACTAATGAAATCAAAGAACGCATCATCCGTGGCGGTGAAGGTCATGATGTCGTGTTAGTTGAAGTTGGTGGTACTGTCGGTGATATCGAATCACTTCCTTTCTTAGAAGCTATCCGTCAAATGGCGGCGGAAGTAGGGCGTGAGCATACTTTCTATCTGCACTTAACATTAGTGCCTTATTTAGCGGCTTCGGGTGAAGTAAAAACCAAACCAACGCAACACTCTGTAAAAGAGTTACTCTCGATTGGTATTCAACCAGATGCATTAATTTGTCGCTCAGATCGCGTTATTCCAGCTAATGAACGCGCCAAAATTGCACTGTTTTGTAATGTTCCCGAGAAAGCGGTTATCTCATTAAAAGATGTCGATTCCATTTATAAAATCCCTGCACTCTTGAAATCGCAAGGATTAGATGATTATATCTGTAAACGATTCAGCTTAGATTGCCCAGTGGCAAATCTGTCTGAATGGGAACAGGTTATCTACGAAGAAGCCAACCCTGAAGGCGAAGTTACCATTGGTATGGTTGGTAAATATGTTGAATTACCAGATGCCTATAAATCAGTGATTGAAGCATTAAAACATGGTGGTTTCAAAAGCCGTGTTGCGGTAAATATCAAATTAATTGATTCTCAAGATGTGGAAACTCGTGGTGTAGAAATCCTAAAAGGGTTAGACGCAATCTTAGTTCCAGGTGGTTTTGGTGAACGTGGTGTTGAGGGCAAAATTATGGCTGCTCGATATGCACGTGAAAATAAAATCCCTTATTTAGGCATCTGTTTAGGTATGCAGGTGGCTATGATTGAATTTGCACGCAATGTTGCCAATATGGAAGATGCTAACTCCACAGAGTTTGCACCTGATTGTAAATACCCAGTTATTGCGCTTATTACTGAATGGCGTGATGAGAATGGCAATCTTGAAGTGCGTACAGAAAATAGTGACTTAGGTGGAACAATGCGCCTTGGTGCACAACCTTGTCATTTAAGTGGCGATAGTTTAGTGCGTACTCTGTATGGTAAAAATACTATTACAGAGCGTCATCGTCATCGTTATGAAGTGAATAATCTACTGTTAAAACGTATCGAAGATGCGGGTTTACGTATTGCAGGTCGTTCAGTTGATAACAAGCTGGTGGAAATTATTGAAAATCCAAATCATCCTTGGTTTGTTGCTTGTCAATTCCACCCTGAGTTTACCTCAACGCCACGTGACGGTCATCCGTTATTTGCTGGCTTTGTGAAAGCAGCCTTTGACTACCAAAAAGGCTTGCTAAAATAGGATATGTGAGAAGAGAGCGCGTATCTCTCTTCTCGGAAATTTAACTTGTACAGAGGAAAACCGTATGTCCAAAATCGTTAAAGTACTTGGTCGTGAAATTATCGATTCTCGTGGCAACCCAACAGTTGAAGCTGAAGTTCACTTAGAAGGTGGTTTTGTTGGTATGGCGGCGGCTCCATCAGGCGCATCAACAGGTTCTCGTGAAGCTTTAGAATTACGTGATGGCGATAAGTCACGTTTCTTAGGTAAAGGTGTTCTGAAAGCGGTTGAAGCTGTTAATGGACCAATCGCTAAAGCTCTTTTGGGTCAAGATGCTAAAGACCAAGCTAATATCGATAAAATCATGATCGATTTAGATGGTACTGAAAACAAATCAAACTTTGGTGCAAACGCAATCCTAGCTGTTTCTTTAGCAAACGCAAAAGCAGCTGCTGCAGCGAAAGGTATGCCTTTGTATGAGCATATTTCTGATCTGAACGGTACTCACGGTCAATACTCAATGCCTTTACCAATGATGAATATCATCAATGGTGGTGAGCATGCTGATAACAACGTTGATATCCAAGAGTTTATGATCCAACCTGTTGGCGCGCCTACTCTGAAAGAAGCGGTTCGTATGGGTTCTGAAATCTTCCATCACTTAGCAAAAGTGCTGAAAGCAAAAGGCATGAACACCGCGGTAGGTGATGAAGGTGGTTATGCGCCAAACTTAGAATCTAATGCGGCTGCATTAGCGGCTATCAAAGAAGCAGTAGAAGCTGCGGGTTATGTTTTAGGTAAAGATGTAACTCTGGCTATGGACTGTGCTGCATCTGAATTCTATAACAATGAGACTGGTAACTACGAACTGAAAGGCGAAGGTAAAACTTTCACTTCACAAGAATTCACTCATTACTTAGAAGAGCTGACTAAACAGTATCCAATCGTTTCTATCGAAGATGGCTTAAACGAATCTGACTGGGATGGTTTCGCATACCAAACTAAAGTACTTGGTGACAAAATCCAACTGGTTGGTGACGACCTGTTTGTAACTAATACTAAGATCCTAAAAGAAGGTATCGATAAAGGTATTGCTAACTCTATCCTGATCAAATTCAACCAAATCGGTTCACTGACAGAAACGTTAGCTGCTATCAAAATGGCGAAAGACGCAGGTTATACTGCTATCATCTCTCACCGCTCTGGTGAAACAGAAGATGCAACTATCGCTGATTTAGCAGTAGGTACAGCAGCAGGTCAAATCAAAACAGGTTCTATGAGCCGTTCTGACCGTGTTGCTAAATATAACCAGCTGATCCGTATCGAAGAAGCATTAGGTAGCAAAGCACCTTTCAATGGTCTGAAAGAAGTTAAAGGCCAAGCATAATCGTAATTTCGATTAGAAAGATTTATTAATTTTAAATGGGTGAATGTATTGTTCACCCATTTTTTTTGGCGCTAGATAGGGAAAGTAGGATATTTACACTAGAACAATGGAATAAAAAGTGTGATGCGTAAGAGAAAATAGTGTTCAATTTTTACTCTTTTATTAATAAATCGGTTAATTCTCGTGGATCAGATCCCAATTATAACTTTTGCACATTTTCAATGGAGTGAAATGTTTTTATATTTCACATATAACCTATTTCGTTAACAATTATGGCTTAGTGAACTTAATGTTCACGTCAGCTAATGTGGAGTATTATCATGGATGCGTCCAATTTAGCCCCATCGGCGAAATCAAGCCCGATAAACAAACGAGGGTTAATTATTTTAGCAATCGACGTTGTACTACTGCTGTTATTGCTAGAATTTTTACCCTACGATCCAAAAGCTAATGCAGGTTTAGCGTTAATGGTGTTTGTGGGTGTGTTATGGCTGACAGAAGCTATTCACGTAACTATTACAGCGTTGTTTATTCCAATCCTTGCGGTAGTGCTCGGGTTAATGAACACCAATGAATCGCTAAAATCTTTTGCTAATCCGATTATTTTCTTATTCTTCGGAGGATTTGCATTAGCAACAGCGCTTCATATTCAAGGATTAGATCGCTTAATCGCTAACCGCTTATTGATGATTGCTAAAGGCAAGCTCTCCATTGCTGTCTTGTTACTTTTTGGGGTAACGGCATTACTCTCAATGTGGATCAGTAACACGGCAACTGCGGCAATGATGTTACCGTTAGTGTTAGGCATTTTATCTAACTTAGATATTCGTTCAGAACGTAATACTTTCGTCTTCGTACTATTAGGTGTTGCTTATAGTGCCAGTATCGGTGGTTTAGGTACGTTGGTGGGTAGCCCGCCAAATGCAATTGCTGCTGCTCAACTAAATTTAGATTTTATTACTTGGATGAAGTACGGTGTTCCAATCATGTTAGTGCTATTGCCTATCATGTTTATTGTGATGTATCTGATGCTACGTCCTAACCTAAAACATAAGTTTGATCTGAAATTAGAAGTGTTAGAGTGGAATAACAAACGTGTTATTACCATGATTATCTTCTTAGTAACGGTATTTTGCTGGATCTTTAGCTCCTTTATCAGTAGCGCTTTCGGTGGTGTGAAAGATTTAGATACCGTCATTGCAGTCAGTGCCGCTATTGTTATTGGGGTGACGGGTGTCGCAAGTTGGAGCCAAATTCAGGAAAATACAGAGTGGGGCGTATTAATGCTGTTTGGTGGTGGTTTAACACTGAGCGCAATTTTACAATCTTCTGGTGCAAGTTTGGTTATGGCTGATTTTATGAAAGATACTTTTGGTAACAGCCATTGGTTTGTCATTATTCTTGCCGTAACAACCTTTATTATTGTTTTAACTGAATTCACCAGTAATACCGCCAGCGCTGCGTTACTTGTTCCTATCTTTGCAACGGTGGCACAAGCTTTAGGTATGCCTGTTATGGCGTTAACGATGATTATTGGTATCGGTGCATCATGTGCCTTTATGTTACCAGTGGCAACGCCACCCAATGCTATTGTATTTGGCTCCGGATATATTAAACAGACAGAGATGGTACGTGTAGGTGGGGTACTTAACCTTGTGTG
>NZ_CAWQOK010000083.1:0-25036 GCF_963896075.1 Proteus sp. G4415 | reverse complement strand
TAAAGTGTATTTTGAGTAATATATTTTTTTTAATGTGTTATAAAAATAATCGAAAAAAGATGTATTATTAAAATGCGCTACTAACATATTGAATAAACTTAATTTATTCATAAATAAATTTTAACAGTAATACTATTTCCGTTTAATGTGATCTATATCATATTTTTTACTTGAGTGATTATTTACAGATAGAGTGAAAAGATCAAAAACAGGATCTTTTTTTCTCTCGTGTTCA
Organism: Proteus sp. G4415; assembly: GCF_963896075.1. Lineage (NCBI taxonomy): Bacteria > Pseudomonadati > Pseudomonadota > Gammaproteobacteria > Enterobacterales > Morganellaceae > Proteus > Proteus sp. G4415. Next base: position 24,801 of record NZ_CAWQOK010000083.1, on the reverse strand, counting down.
GTTAAGCATTTATTGGTTACACTATTATTTCTGGTGGTCATAATGTCTGTTGGCTGGTATGGCACATCGGCGGTTCACTTTTGGAAGGTAGAAGCATGTCAGAACAAACAATTATTTGGGATCTTGACCTGATCCATAAGTATAACTATTCAGGTCCGCGCTACACATCATACCCAACGGCATTGGAATTTAATCAGCAATATAGTGATGCGGATTTCGAACAAGCAACAAAGCGTTATCCCGAACGACCTCTGTCACTGTATATTCACATTCCTTTCTGCCATAAGTTATGTTATTTCTGCGGTTGTAATAAAATTATCACGCGCCATAAACATAAAGCTGATGAATATCTTGATGTTTTAGAAAAAGAAATTATTAATCGCGCTCGCTATTTTAAAAATAGAAAAGTGACCCAAATGCATTGGGGGGGCGGTACTCCCACTTTTCTTGATAAACAGCAAATTAGTCGCTTAGTCGCCTTATTAAGACAACATTTTCATTTTGTGGAAAATGCTGAGCTCTCTATTGAAATTGATCCCCGTGAGATTGAGTTAGATGTTATTGATCATTTACACAATGAGGGATTTAACCGCCTAAGTATGGGGGTGCAAGATTTTAATAAAGAGGTGCAACAAAAAGTTAATCGTGAACAAGATGAAGCATTTATCTTTTCATTAGTAGCAAGAGCGCGTGAAGTGGGCTTTCATTCTACCAGTATTGATTTGATCTATGGGCTACCTAAACAGACTAAAGAAAGTTTTGCTTTTACGTTAAAAAAAGTGATTGAATTGTCCCCTGATCGCTTAAGTGTGTTCAATTATGCACATTTACCTAATTTATTTGCCGCACAACGTAAAATTAAAGATGAAGATTTACCACTTGCAGAAGAAAAGTTAGAGATCTTGCAAGAGACTATCACCACACTCACCACAAATGGTTATCAGTTTATTGGTATGGATCACTTTGCTAAGCCTGATGATGAATTAGCGGTTGCACAACGCCAAGGTATTCTACATCGTAATTTCCAAGGATATACCACTCATGAAGAGTGTGACTTATTGGGAATGGGCGTTTCAGCTATCAGTATGCTGGGTGATCACTATGCGCAGAACGAAAAAGTGCTAAAAGAGTATTATGCTCGCGTAAATAGCGAAGGGCATGCGTTGTGGCGTGGACTCTCTCTAACCCATGATGATTGTATTCGTCGCGATGTTATTAAGACCTTGATTTGTAATTTCCATCTTAACTTTACTGAGATTGAACATCTATATCAGCTTGATTTCAAAGATTATTTTAAAGAAGATTTAGCATTGCTTGCGCCAATGGCAGAAGATGGATTGGTGGAGATTAGCGCAGAAAAAATTCAGGTCACTCCAAGAGGACGTTTATTGATCCGTAATATTTGTATGTGTTTTGATACTTATTTACGTAATCAAATGCGCCAACGCCAATTCTCTCGAGTGATTTAGTGGGCAAAAATAACAGGGAGGGGAGTGACTTAAAACTCCTCTATACCTAACTCTTTTAATTTACGTGTCAGCGTATTTCTTCCCCATCCTAATAAACGTGCAGCATCTTGTTTATGGCCTTTTGTATAGGAAAGCGCACTGAGTAGTAAGGTGCGCTCAAATTGCGGTAGAGCGTCATTAAGAATATTTTCTTTGCCTTCACTGAATACCTCATCCGCCCATAATGAAAGATGTTGTGACCAATGTTGAGAGGAGACTCGAGGTATCGATTTGCTCTTCTCATCTGATTGGCGGATCTCTTGAGGTAAATCTTGCGGCATAATCTCTTGGCTAGCGGTCATAACCGTTAACCAACGACATACGTTTTCTAATTGTCTGACGTTACCTGACCAGTGGTATTCCATCATGCAATGTAAACTTTGCTGGTGGAGCACTTTGGTTTCAACACCAAGCTCTCGAGCGGTTTTTTGGAGGAAATAACGCGCTAAGCTTGGAATATCTTCTGTTCTATCACGCAGTGGAGGTAATAGAATACGTATTACATTGAGTCGATGGTAGAGATCTTCACGAAAATCACCTTCCATTACACGTTTTTCTAAGTCTTGATGAGTCGCGGCAATAATACGTACATCGACTTTTACAGGGGCATAACCGCCAACACGATAAAATTGACCTTCAGCCAAGACGCGTAATAAGCGGGTTTGAATATCCAGTGGCATATCGCCAATTTCATCAAGAAAGAGGGAACCGCCATTTGCTTGTTCAAAACGACCTTGGCGTACTTGAGATGCACCAGTAAATGCCCCTTTTTCATGACCAAAAAGTTCTGATTCAATTAAGTCTTTGGGAATAGCCGCCATATTGAGTGCAATAAAAGGGGCTTGTGCTCTCGGACTATGGCGATGAAGAGCATGTGCAACTAATTCTTTACCAGTACCCGACTCGCCATTGATAAGCACACTAATTGATGAGCGAGAAAGGCGACCAATAATGCGATAAACCTCTTGCATCGCAGGGGCTTCGCCAATCATGTCAGAGACAGATTGAAGGTTAGTTTCTGTTGTATTAGGTTGTTTTTGCTCTCGATAGTGCGTAATAGCACGATGAATGAGTGCAAGTGTATCATCAATATCAAAAGGCTTGGGGAGATAATCAAATGCCCCTTGCTGATAAGCATTTACCGCGGCATCAAGATCAGAATGCGCTGTCATGATAATAACCGGCAACGTAGGGTGTTGCTCTTTAACGCTTTTTAATAGAGATAAACCATCAATATCAGGCATACGAATATCTGATAATAATACATCGGGAAGTTCACTATTGAGTGCACTGAGGACGTCATTAGCGTGTTCGAAGGTTTTACATGTAAGGCCTTCTCGTGTAATGGCTCGCTCAAGCACCCAGCGAATAGAGCTATCATCATCGACAACCCATATATTTCCTTTTTGCATTGGTTATCTCCTATTTTATTGGCAAGTAAATAGAAAACTCGGTATTTCCCGGCCAACTGGTAAACTCAATTTTACCGGCGTGTTGGTCGACTAAGCTACGTGCAATGGATAAACCAAGGCCATTTCCGCCTTCTCTGCCACTGACCATCGGGTAAAAAAGCGTGTCTTGTAGATGAGGAGGAATACCCGCGCCAGTATCAATCACATCAATGCGAGCCACTAGTCGATGACGTTCACCCTGCAGTGTGACTTGGAACGCTGTTCGGGTTCGCAAAATAATAGTTCCCCCAGTTTTCTCCACTGCCTGTAATGCATTGCGGGTGATATTTAACAATACCTGTTCAATCTGATCCGGATAGTGTGAAAGCTCAGGTAGACTAGGATCATAATCTTTGAGTAAGGTGACATTTTCAGGGCATTCTAATGTGATAAGTTGTGCAACACGCTCTACAACATGATGAATACTCTGAAAGGTTTTGGTGCCGGGATGTTGTGGACCGAGTAACCTATCCACAAGCGCTCTTAGGCGATCGGCTTGTTCAATAATGACTTGGGTATACTCAGTCAGCGCAGGATCAGGTAATGATTTTGCTAATAATTGAGCCGCCCCTCGTAATCCACCGAGTGGATTTTTAATTTCATGTGCCAGTCCCCTAACCAATTCCCTAGCTGCCATTTGTTGTGCTTGTTGTATCTGCTCTTGGCTTAACCGGCGTTGACTATCCATAGGCGCCAGCTCCAACAAAATGTGTTGCTCGGAAATAGGCTGGGCACTGAGCGACATAGTGTGTGATTGGTTATTAATAACCAAAATCACTTCGTTATCAGTGAAGCTTTGCCCATTTGCTAATGTTTCACGCATTAACTGTTCATCAAAAGAGGAATAACTAAACAGTGCGCTAAAAGGGGTTTCAAATAATTTGCGACGACTTTGAGCCAGTAATTGCAATGCAGCATGGTTTGCATAGCAAATAATAAACTCTTGGTTGATAACCAATACTGAGTGGATTAATGAATCCAAAATAAGTGTGTTATCAGGTAAATCCGCCGTTTCCATATTGAATACTCCCATTGCACCATTTTAGTGCATCTTACCTTTTTTTTCATAAATGAACAGATGCGTAATTTATTAACAGATGCCTCATTAGAGAGAAAAGAGCCCATCCGAAGATGGGCAAAATAGCTTCACGGCAACAAAAAAATCATAAGCAAAGTAAGTACTTTAACTATTGTGCGTTACGCACTGTAATACATTTCAAATTCAAGTGGATGTGGTGCCATACGAACACGCTGCACATCAGTACGTAATAGCTCAAGATAAGCGTCTAAAGCATCATCAGTGAATACACCGCCACGGGTTAAGAATTCACGGTCATTATCAAGGGCATTGAGCGCCTCTTCTAATGAACCTGCCACTGTTGGGATCTCTTTAGCTTCTTCTGGGGGTAAGTCATAGAGGTTTTTATCCATGGCATCACCTGGGTGAATTTTATTGATAATACCATCAAGACCTGCCATTAATTGAGCTGCAAATGCAAGGTAAGGGTTAGCTAAAGGATCTGGGAAACGCACTTCGATACGGCGTGCTTTCATGCTAGCGACTACCGGAATACGAATGGATGCTGAGCGGTTACGGGCAGAATAAGCCAGCATAACAGGGGCTTCAAATCCCGGCACTAAGCGTTTATATGAGTTAGTGGTTGGGTTAGTAAATGCGTTTAATGCACGAGCATGTTTGATAATACCACCGATGTAATACAGCGCCATTTCAGATAATCCGCCATATTTATCACCAGCAAATAAATTGACACCATTTTTAGACAGTGACATGTGGCAGTGCATACCTGAGCCATTATCACCCACTAAAGGTTTTGGCATAAAGGTCGCGGTTTTACCAAATACGTTAGCGACGTTTTGTACTACGTATTTATAAATTTGAGTTTCATCTGCTTTTTTGGTCATGGTATTAAAGCGGGTTGCCACTTCATTTTGACCTGCAGTTGCGACTTCGTGGTGGTGTGCTTCAACCACTAAGCCCATCTCTTCCATGATATTACACATGGTCGAGCGAATATCTTGTGAGGAATCAACCGGAGGGAGAGGGAAGTAACCTCCTTTTACCATTGGGCGATGACCTTTGTTACCTTCTTCATATTGTGTATTGGTATTCCATGCTGCTTCAATATCATTGATGGCATAAGAAGCACCAGAGATATCATTTTTAAAACGAATATCATCAAAAAGGAAGAATTCAGGTTCAGGGCCAAATAGGACGGTGTCAGCGATACCACTTGATTTTAAGTAGTCTTCTGCACGTTTTGAGATAGAGCGCGGGTCACGATCGTAACCTTGCATAGTGCCTGGCTCTAAAACATCACAACGAATAATTAATGTTGGATCTTGGAAAAATGGGTCAAGCATCGCTGTTGTAGCATCAGGCATTAGCACCATATCTGATTCATTAATGCCTTTCCAACCACCAATAGAGGAGCCGTCGAACATTTTTCCTTCTTCAAAGAAATCATCGTTAACTTGATGCGCCGGAATAGTAATATGTTGTTCTTTACCGCGGGTATCAGTGAAACGTAAGTCAATATATCTAACTTTATGTTCTTCAATCATGGATAACACATGTTCAAGGGACATAGTAACTCTCCTGGCGAATGGTTTTATTAAGTGCAGTGGCCTTACACATTTTTCGGTGAATTTTTTGCTCACCTAAACTCTATTGCGAAAAGCATGCCAACTTATCTAAAAAGGGATATATACTGTATTGATGAAGTTTAGTGTAGAATATCCCCCGTGATTTTTTAATTATTGCACAAATTTGGTGCAAATTAAGTCTGAATAGTTGCACAATTTTGGTGCAATCGGTTCAAGACGACTTATTTCTGAGGCGTGAAAAGGATCACAATTCAATTAATTGCATATTGTTAAGCAATCATTATTGTGATCTTGTTTAGTCTCTCGTCTAAAGCGTGTACAATAACACGCTTATTTCTACAATGCCTGAGGCAAATTTTGTGATCGAAAACTTGCGTAATATCGCCATCATCGCCCACGTTGACCATGGTAAAACTACTATTGTCGATAAATTACTACAGCAATCTGGCACGTTCGGTGAACGTGAAACCGTTGCTGAGCGCGTGATGGACTCTAATGATCTCGAAAGAGAGCGCGGAATTACTATTCTTGCGAAAAATACAGCGATTAAATGGAATGACTATCGTATTAATATCGTAGATACCCCAGGACACGCCGACTTCGGTGGTGAGGTAGAACGCGTTATGTCTATGGTAGACAGCGTTCTATTGCTGGTTGACGCGATGGATGGCCCAATGCCACAAACTCGCTTTGTGACACAAAAAGCGTTTGCTAACAACTTAAAACCTATCGTTGTTATCAACAAAGTTGACCGTCCAGGTGCACGCCCTGATTGGGTTGTTGATCAGGTCTTTGATCTGTTTGTTAACTTAGGTGCGACTGACGAACAACTGGATTTCCCAATTATCTATGCATCAGCATTAAATGGTATTGCGGGAACAGATTATAATGACATGGCTGATGATATGACTCCATTATATGAAGCTATCGTCAAATATGTAGAGCCGCCAAAAGTCGATCTGGAGGGGACCTTCCAGATGCAGATTTCTCAGTTAGATTATAATAACTATCTGGGTGTTATCGGTATTGGCCGTATTAAGCGCGGTAAAGTAAAACCTAATCAACAAGTGACTATCATCGATAGCGAAGGTAATACCCGCAACGGTAAAGTAGGTAAAGTATTAGGTCATTTAGGCTTAGAGCGTATCGATGTTGACGTTGCAGAAGCTGGCGACATCATTGCGATTACAGGTTTAGGTGAATTAAATATTTCTGATACGATTTGCGAAGTAGGTGCTGTGGAAGCATTACCTGCATTAGCCGTTGATGAGCCTACTGTTAGCATGTATTTCTGTGTTAATACATCACCATTCTGTGGTCGTGAAGGTAAGTTTGTTACTTCTCGTCAGATTTTAGATCGTCTGAAAAAAGAGTTAGTTCATAACGTAGCACTGCGTGTTGAAGAGACTGAAGATCCAGATGCATTCCGTGTATCAGGTCGTGGTGAATTACACCTATCAGTACTGATTGAAAATATGCGCCGTGAAGGTTACGAATTAGCCGTATCTCGTCCGAAAGTTATCTTCCGCGAGATTGATGGTCGTAAACAAGAGCCTTTCGAACAAGTCACTATCGATATTGAAGAGCAGCACCAAGGTGATGTGATGCAAGCGATGGGTGAGCGTAAAGGTGAAATGCGCGACATGCAACCAGATGGTAAAGGACGTGTACGTTTAGACTACATTATCCCTAGCCGTGGTTTAATTGGCTTCCGTACTGAGTTTATGACGATGACATCAGGTACTGGTTTACTGTACGCAACATTCAGTCATTATGACGATGTGCGCCCAGGTGAAATCGGTCGTCGTAATAATGGTGTGATGATCTCTAATGGTCAGGGTAAAGCCGTTGCTTACGCGCTATATAGCTTACAAGATCGTGGTAAGTTATTTGTTACTCATGGTGCAGAAGTTTATGAAGGCCAAGTTATTGGTATTCATACCCGCTCTAATGACTTAACAGTAAACTGCTTAACAGGTAAAAAACTGACAAATATGCGTGCTTCTGGTACGGATGAAGCGACAACGCTGACGCCACATATCAAGCAAACATTAGAACAAGCATTAGAGTTTATAGATGATGATGAATTAGTGGAAGTGACTCCACTGTCTATTCGTTTACGTAAACGTCATCTTTCAGAAAACGATCGTCGTCGTGCTTATCGTAGCAAAGACTAATTTGTTATTCTGATAATATAATTCTTAGGGCGCGTTAAGCGCCCTGAGTTTATATGGACTATTTATCTATTAATAATTTCAGATACTCTTATTGTTACCGCATTCTTTACCGTATTTTTACTAACCCTATCTTTTCTATTTTTCTTTTTTAACCTATTTCCCTTTGTAACTAGTTCTATTCGATATTTTTCAAAAAATTAGGTGTGAATATGGTATTTTTTATCGTTTAAGCCTATTCACTCAAGCAATTTATGATTAAAGTAAAACGAGTTTTCTATTATGGAGAGAATTTATGCTTTATATCTTTGATATGGGTAATGTGATTATCGATATTGATTTCAATCGTGTTTTTGCCGTGTGGAGTAAACTCAGTGGGGTTCCATTAGCCAGTATAAAAGATAATTTTACGACTGGGGAAACCTTTAAATTACACGAACGAGGCAATATTACGGATATAGAATTTGCAGAAGCTGTCTGTGCTGAGCTTGGTATTGGACTGAGTTTTGAACAGTTTGCGGAAGGATGGCAGGCTATTTTTATCGCTGTTCGCCCAGAAGTCATAGATATAATGAATAAGCTAAGAGAGCAAGGTCATCGTGTGGTGGTATTGTCAAATACTAATCGATTACATCAAGATTATTGGCCTCAGCACTATCCTGAAATCGCCGCTTCAGCGGATTTTCTCTATTTATCCCAAGATATCGGTATGAGAAAGCCAGATCCTGAAGTGTATAAATATGTGCTACAGTCCGAAGGCGTTGAAGCACAAGATGCTGTCTTCTTTGACGATTTACAAACTAATGTCGATGCAGCCATTGCGTTAGGTATTCAAGGTGTTCATGTCGTAGATAAAAATACGGTTGTTGAATACTTTAAAGATCATGATTTTACTCTCCCAGTAACAGAATAACGTTGTAATAGGATAACAATTAATTGAATTTGTTATCCTTTTTTTATAAACACATATTCGGTGTTAATCAGGAATACAGTATGATTGCGTTAATCCAAAGAGTGACACAAGCGAAAGTCGATATTGCCGGTGTGACTGTTGGTGCCATTAATCACGGCTTACTCGTGCTATTAGGAGTAGAAAAAGACGATAACCAACAGAAAGCAAAAAGATTGTGTGAAAAAGTGTGTGGTTATCGTATTTTCAGTGATGAAAATGACAAAATGAATCTGAATGTACAACAAGCAGGTGGTAGCCTATTAGTCGTATCGCAATTTACACTGGCTGCCGAAACCCAAAAAGGGATGAGACCGGGTTTTTCTAACGGAGCGCCTCCTGAAATGGCTGAAAATTTATATCACTATTTTGTTGAGCAGTGTAAGCAACAAGGTTTAGAAACCCAAACAGGGCAATTTGCCGCCGATATGCAGGTCACCCTGACTAATGATGGCCCAGTGACATTCTGGTTGCAGGTCTAGTTGAATTATAATAGGAGCTTACTATGTATCATTTACGAACCCCTAAGACGCAAGCAGAATTAGCAGCTTATTATACTTTTCGTTGGGAAATGCTTCGTAAACCGTTACATCAGCCCGAAGGCTCCGAAAAAGATGGTTATGATACCTTAGCGCATCACCAGATGGTGGTTGATGACAGTGGGCAACCCGTTGCTATTGGTCGTCTCTATATAAATGCCGATAATGAAGGTGCAATCCGCTTTATGGCGGTACGTGAGGATGCTCAAGGTAAAGGATTAGGCTCTTTAGTTGCCATGGCGTTAGAGTCTTTAGCTCGTCAAGAAGGGGTAAAGCGTATTGTTTGTAGCGCCAGAGAAGAGTCCGTTCGTTTCTTTGAAAAATTAGGTTATGAGAATTGTGGTTTAGTCACAGGCCCTCAAACTACCCCGATCAAACATTACTTTATGAAAAAAAGTATTGAATCATTAGATGATATTCTCCATCGTCCTGATTGGTGCGCGGAGTTGCAAAAACAGTGGCATCAGCATATCCCCCTAAGTGAAAAAATGGGATTACGTATTACGCAATATACGGGCACCCGTTTTTATACCACGATCCCTGAATCCGGTAATCAAAACCCACACCATACTATTTTTGCCGGTAGCCAGTTTTCTTTAGCAACACTGACCGGTTGGGGGCTGATTTGGTTGTTAATGCAAGAGCATAAACTGCAAGGCGATATTGTGCTGGTGGATGCGCATATTCGTTATCGAAAACCAGTCTCAGGTCGGCCGTCAGCCGTTGCTGATATGGAAAATTTAAGTGGTGATTTAGGACGATTAGCGAAAGGAAGCAAAGCACGTATTAAGTTAGATGTTGATATTTGTGGTGATGAAGGAACGGGGGCGGTTTTTAGCGGCACTTACATTGTGTTACCCTCACAAAATAAACAGTACTAAATAATAAATCTCTATTTAATTGAAAATTAAGTTATTTATTGTTTTTATCTCTCTTTTTTTCTACCTTTTTCTTATCATGGAAATGAGGAGTGAGAAATCTCTGCTTTAGTGTCTACCTAATAGTGTTTCTATCGTCACTTAATTGAGGTATATTCCGCAGTTTACGGAGGGAAGCATGGACACCAATTTATCTACTCGTCTTAATAAATATATCAGTGAAAGCGGTATCTGTTCACGTCGTGAAGCCGACCGTTATATCGAGCAAGGTCTGGTTCTTATCAATGGTAAGCGCGCAGGCATTGGCGATCGCGTAACGGCGGGCGATGAAGTGAAAGTGAATGGACGACTAATTGAAGCGCAAGATAATTCTGAGCTGGTGTTGATCGCACTGAATAAACCTGTAGGTATCGTCAGTACCACAGATGAAGGTGAGAAAGATAATATTGTTGATTATGTTAACCATAGCACCCGTATTTTCCCAATTGGTCGTTTAGATAAAGATTCTCAGGGACTGATTTTTTTGACTAACCATGGTGATCTGGTCAATAAAATCTTACGGGCGGGTAACTCCCATGAAAAAGAGTATTTGGTCACGGTTGATAAACCCATTACTGATGAATTTATTCGCGGTATGGGGGCGGGTGTTCCTATTCTGGGACAAAAAACCAAGAAATGTAAGGTGAAAAAAGAAGCCGCAATGGTATTTCGTATCACCTTAGTACAAGGTCTAAACCGTCAAATTCGTCGTATGTGTGAATATTTTGGTTATGAAGTCACCAAGCTTGAACGTATCCGTATTATGAATGTTAGTTTGGCGGGATTACCTGTCGGGGAATGGCGTGACTTAACGGATGATGAGCTGATAAAGCTATTTGATGCTATTGAAGCATCAAGCTCTGAAGCCCCTAAACAGAAGCAAAATAAACCTAAGAAACAGATAAGTAGTAATGCGAAAGCGTTAGGGATCCATATTCCGAAAACAAAAGCCAAAGAGACGGAAAATAATACGCGTAAACGCTTTGCACAACCAGGGCGTAAAAAGAAAAAACGTTAGTTTGTTTCTTTTATAATTCTGAGTTAAATAAGCGCCTATAGCGGGAGAAATTAGCGCTTATCCCGCTTTATTCCTCAGTGCAATCAATCACTCTAAATCCAGTTCATCGAGTTTCTTTTGGCGACGTTCAAGTACAATGGCGGCTAATTCTGCATCCATAATACGCCCCATTAGCGTGTCATAATCCTGTTTTGATAGGCAATAAAATAACGGAGTTTGGTTATTATCACACACTTCGACACTACTACTATTTTCAAGTGCGGTTAAGGGTGCTTGCTGAAATTCATCAAGAGTGATTGTTGGCAGGGAAAAATTGTCATCAGACATGAAAACTCCGCAATAAGAAAATAGAAAGAGTCTGCATTGTAACGCTTTTTGCAGCAGGCGCAATCTATGCGCCTGCTAAACCATCAACATCAAAAGGATAAATTATTCATTATTTCGCCGTCTTGCATCCTGTCATCGATAGGCGTTTGGTCATCTTTTTTACCTATTAATGTACCATTTAAGGTCGGTATAACAGCGTCAGCGGCTAAGTTGCCTTTCAGTTTTAAGGTAAATTGTCCTGTTTCATCGGTAGGTTGCGATAATTTCCAACCCATATTATTAGGCAAAGAGAGGGGCACATTCAGCCCATTGACGATAAGAGAAAATAGTCTTTGGTTATTGTTTTGTTCTAATGCAGCAGAGCCACGCACGATGCCTTTATCTACGAAAGCAGAAAACTGTGGAATAATGGCAGTATCTTGCTGTGTCATTAATGTTATGTCAGGGCGGCGAAGCTCTACGCCATTTAATGTACCACTATCAGCACCTAACGTCGCGGTGCCTTGCCATAATCCCCATTGCCCATCTTTGGCGATGATTAAATTTTTCAGTTGGCCTGTTAGGCCGGTAAATTGAAAAGGAAAGAGGGGATTAATATCAATGAGGATAGATTGGTTTAATGATAACTGCTTAATATTGATACTCTTCACATCTTGCTCAATAGGTTTAGCAAAGAAGGAGAGCCATTGCTCAGGTAGGGTATATAAAATACCTGAGAGTGTTGCATCTTCAATATTTAAAGTCTTTGTCTCGCTGTTCCATTGTCCTGCTAGTTTTATTAGCCCTTTTTCATAGCGTAAGCTTAAATTATCTATGTTAAATAAATTATCTTGCTGATTTAACTTAGCGATCACATCAGTGACATGTTGATTTTTATACACAATATCATCGGTGTTTAGCTCACCGGATGTCAGTGATAGGCTATTATTCCACGCAATTTGAGAAAACTGCCCAGCCAATCCACTTATTGCCCACTGTTTCCCTTCGGCAGTAAAATCAACAATGTTCAATTGCTTGATAGTCATTACTGGAGATTGACTTAATGATTGTTGTAACTCTTCTAAGGTTTTTGTGGATTGCCAACGCAGTCCGGTTAAGTAAACATCATTAAGTTGCCATTGGTTATCTTGATATTGGCCTGATAAAGAGAGTGAGCCATTAAGGAACTGGGTGGCTAATTTTTCAATCAAAATACGGTTTGGTTGATATTCGCCAGCAACAATAAAATTATTAAAGCTATTTTTTCCTATCATGCCATCAGCAATGGAAAACTGAAAATGCCCCGCACCAATAGGATCGGTCGATGTAGGTTTCCAAGGTGTGATACCTCCCGTTATTTTGTTAGCGCTAAAGGTGAATGTTGTGCTAGATGTTGGCATGCTATCTAACTGCATATTTTTAAACTGGAGAATATCTGCACTAACAGGAAGGGGAGCTATTTTATTAGCTAAAATAATTTTACCATTCTCTAAAGTAATTTTTTGCAGATGGGACGGCATAGTAAAAAATTGCCAGTTAAATCTAAGTTGTGCTGATTGGGCTAATACGGCGGTTTTATCTTGTTTGGGGTTAATGGACAGATCATAAACAACAATTTGTTCTGGTTGAGTTAAATCATGTTCAATACCGGAAAAGCGAATGTCATAATCACTATACTGTGTTAACCATTCACTGGTTTTTTGCGCACCCCATTGTGTTTGAAGAAAGGCATAAATCACAATAATAAATAAAATAACGATAAGTATCAGAGATACCAAACTTTTTATCAGCCAGCGCATAACCTTTCTCCTGTTTTATACTCCATCAAAACATCATACAGTTATGCCTGAAAATTGACTTTTGCTCAAGTATTCATCAATAAAAGAGTAGTTATGGCATTCTCTTTTATCTAGCCGATATTCTTGCCTAAAAGTAAATAATAATTTTGTTGCCTTAAGTAATAATTAAATCATGTTATTAATCAATTTATTAAATGCGCTATTCCGATTAAAGAGTGAAATAGCGCCGGATTGTGTTTCAGCTATTATTTTTCGGGTGGAAAAATCACGTTTAAAATAATAGCGGTTAGACCGCCTGCAGCAATACCGGATGACAGTAATGTTTTTAGCCAATCTGGTGCAAACTGTAATATTTGAGGTTGCTGTGATACCCCAAGTCCTACGGCCAAAGAGATGGCGAGGATCATAATAGCACGACGATTTAGCGCCTCTTTAGAGACGATACGCACCCCAGATGCAGCGATAGTACCAAACATAACAAGCGTTGCCCCTCCCAGTACAGGTTCAGGAATTTGTTGTACAAATTCTGCCACCGAGGGAAATAACCCTAAAATAATCAACATGGCTGCTACGACATAGCCCACATAGCGACTTGCCACACCTGTTAATTGAATAACGCCGTTATTTTGCCCAAAACAGGAGTTTGGAAAGGTATTAAAAAACGCAGAAACCATAGAGTTCAATCCATTTGCTAATACGCCCCCTTTAATGCGCTTCATATAAAGTGGCCCACTGACGGGTTGTTCTGAAACATCTGAGGTGGCAGTAATATCACCAATGGTTTCTAATGAGGTGATCATAAACACCAGCATTAGTGGGATAAGCAAATGCCAATCAAATGAGAGGCCATAATAGAAAGGTTCTGGTACGGTGATAACCGGTGTTTCTTGTTGTTCAGGCGGTGTAGGTAGCATATCTAGCCACCATGCCAAAATATAACCGACAGCCATAGCAATCACTAAAGAAGCGACACGTAAATAAGGGTTTCTTTGGCGGTTAAGTAAAATAATAACCACTAATACCGAACCCGCTAATAAAAGGTTTTTAGGTGAGCCAAAGGTGTTACTTTCAATAGCGGCGTAACCACCACCAATAGAAGTAAGCCCAACTTGAATTAAAGAAAGGCCGATAATCATCACCACAATTCCTGATACCAATGGTGTGATAATCCGGCGAGCTAAATGTAAAAAACGCGATAATAGCACTTCGGTAAGTGAAGCAACCATTAAAGTGCCAAATAGAGCCGCCATCATTGTTGGAATATCCGCGCCACCATTTTTTAATGCCAACCCCCCCATAATCAGAGGAGCCACAAAATTAAAACTGGTACCTTGAATTGATAATAAACCTGAACCTACGGGACCCCAAGCTCGAATTTGGATCAGTGATGCAATACCTGAGGCGAATAATGACATGCTGATAATGCGTTGAGTGTCATGTGCAGGTAATCCTAATGCTTGGCAAATTAAGATAGCAGGGGTTATTACGGCGACAAACATGGCTAATAGATGCTGACAAGCCGCAAACAGTGTTTGTAGTAATGGGGGCTTTTCTTCTAAAGCGAATAAAAGTTCACTCGTTTTTTGGGGCGAAATCTGACTACTTTGTGACAAATTACGATTTTCTGAAGTAACCATGATGTGAATTTCTTATCTGGCAAAAAGCGTATTTTAATGATCTGCGCCACAAAAGCAATCGTTTGCGTAAAATTGATGTTATCAAAATGCATAAGAGGCGCTCACATTTTTATATGTTTTAACTTGTGTTTATCGTCGTTTTTTTTTCTAATCGGGGTATACCTGCTTTTGGCGTTGTTCATGGATGAACTTAGCGTCGTAGTTTTTTTATACAAAATTAACAAATAAGACGGGGTACATAAATGTATCATCTCGATGTTTATGGCACGCTAGTCGCGGCCACTTTGGTTCTTTTACTCGGACGTAAGTTAGTGAAATCTGTTCCTTTTTTAGAACGGTATACGATCCCAGAACCCGTTGCAGGTGGGTTACTTGTTGCAGCTCTTTTACTTGCATTAAAATCATTTATGGACTGGGAAATTAGCTTTGATCTCTCCTTAAAAGATCCACTGATGCTCGCTTTTTTTGCAACAATTGGTTTAAACGCGAACCTTGCCAGCTTAAAAGCGGGAGGAAAAGCGCTATTTATTTTTGTGTTTGTGGTCGTTGGATTACTTTTAGTTCAAAACACAGTAGGTATTGCATTAGCAGAAATGCTAGGCCTTGATCCTCTTATGGGATTATTAGCCGGTTCTATCACCTTATCAGGTGGTCATGGAACGGGTGCCGCTTGGGGGAAAACATTCGTTGAAAGCTACGGCTTTATGAGTGCCTCTGAAGTGGCTATGGCTTGTGCAACCTTTGGTTTAGTGTTAGGTGGATTAATTGGTGGCCCTGTTGCGCGTTATTTAATTCGTAACATTCCAACCCCTGGCGCAGGCAGTGATGATCATGAAATGCCTACAGCCTTTGAGAAACCCGCTACGGGGAGAATGATCACTTCAATGGTGTTATTGGAAACCATTGCGATGATCTCTATCTGTTTAATGGCTGGGACTTTCTTATCTCAGTTACTAGAAGGTACGGCTTTCTCATTACCTACCTTTGTGTGTGTACTGTTCATTGGCGTTATTTTAAGTAATAGTCTATCAATGCTCGGTTTTTATCGTGTATTTGATAGAGCCGTTTCTGTTTTAGGTAACGTTAGTTTATCGTTATTTTTAGCGATGGCGCTGATGAGCTTAAAATTATGGGAGCTGGCATCACTGGCAATACCTATGTTGGTTATTCTCGGTGTTCAAGCGGCAGTAATGGCATTGTATGCAATTTTTGTCACTTTCCGTGTTATGGGTAAAAATTATGATGCGGCAATTTTGGCAGCGGGTCACTGTGGTTTCGGTTTAGGCGCTACGCCAACGGCTATCGCTAATATGCAAGCTGTGACAGATCGTTTTGGTCCTTCTCATCTTGCATTCTTAGTTGTTCCGATGGTCGGTGCATTCTTTATTGATATAGTGAATGCGATAGTGATCAAATTGTATCTGATGCTACCATTCTTTACGCCTATAGCAGGGTGATGACAGTGTTCATCTAGTTCGAATGAGAACGGCACAGATAAGTCTGTGCCGTTTTCTTTTATAACAAGTATTAAGCCCTCAAGTGCGCTCTAAGCCATTTAAACGGTGTCGTTTAAGCTTGGCTATATTGGGTCTTTGCAGGTAGCCAGCGTTCGATTAACGCTTGCGAATGCTTAGGATAATGTTGATGTAAATAACGAGCAATACGTTGTACTTCAGGAATAAGCGCCTGATCGCGTAATAAGTCTGCGACTTTAAATTGTGCATTGCCCGTCTGCTTAGTTCCTAATAGTTCACCTGGTCCTCTTATCTCGAGATCTTTTTGTGCAATAACAAAGCCATCATTACTGTCTCTGAGCACTTGTAAACGTAAACGAGCAGTTTGAGTTAACGGCGTTTTATATAATAAGACACAATGGGAAGCCACAGCACCTCGACCAACACGCCCTCGTAGCTGATGTAATTGTGCAAGACCTAATCGTTCAGGGTTATCAATGATCATTAAACTGGCATTAGGTACATCTACCCCGACTTCTATCACGGTCGTTGCGACCAAAAGCTGTAGTTTGTTTTCTTTAAAGTCGGCCATCACCGCCTGTTTTTCTGCCGGCTTCATTCGACCATGAACCAATCCAATCTTGATTTCCGGTAAGGCAATCGTCAGCTCATCATAAATAACTTGTGCTGCTTGTGCTTCAAGGACTTCGGAGTCTTCAATTAACGTACAAACCCAATAGGCTTGGCGATTTTCTTCGCTACAAGCCACCCTGATACGTTCAATGATGTCATTTCGCCGAGTGTCAGGGATAGCCACTGTCGTTACTGGGGTTCTACCAGGAGGTAGCTCATCGATAATGGAGGTATCCATATCCGCGTAAGCGGTCATCGCCAGTGTTCGAGGAATGGGGGTTGCGGTCATCACCAATTGGTGTGGATGAAAGCCTTGCTCTTCGCCTTTTTTCCATAATGCAAGGCGTTGATGTACCCCAAAGCGATGTTGCTCATCGATAATGACTAATGCAAGAGAGTGAAACTTAACTTGCTCTTGAAAAATGGCGTGAGTGCCAATAATGATGGAAACCTCGCCATTAGCTATTGCATTTTGTTGTGCTTCTCGCGCTTTACCTTTTTGTTTGCCAGCCAACCACCCCACTTGAATACCAAAAGGCTCAAACCATTTTCTAAAGGTGAGGGCATGTTGCTCCGCTAGTAACTCAGTGGGTGCCATTAAAGCCACTTGTTTACCATTGGCTATCGCTCTTAATGCACTTAGTGCAGCAACTAAGGTTTTACCTGAGCCAACATCCCCTTGAATTAGGCGCATCATAGGATAATTTTTTTCTAGATCTTGCTCTATTTCATGGACGACGCGCTGTTGTGCTGTGGTGGGTGTAAAGGGCAATGTTGCAAGAAATTGTTCACGTAATGTTGAGCCATGTGGCATTAGTAAGGGTTCTGCACGATAGGATTGTGCTCCTGCCCGAGCATTAAGCATACCTAAGTTATGCGCCAATAATTCTTCAATAATCAGCCGTTTTTGTGCAGGATGTTGCCCCTTTTCAAGTTCAGCAAACGCAATATCAGGGGGAGGATTATGTAAGGTTCGTAACGCGGTAGCGAGTGGCGGTAAACCATAAATAAATTGATCAGGAAGCAGTTCATTAATGGCACAAGTATCAAGTAAGGTTAAGGCTTGTTCTATTAATTTACGCAACGATGTCTGGCGTAAGCCTTCTGTTGTTGAATAAATAGGGGTAAGCGTTTCTTGTAACTTAACTTCTGAGCCAGCCACTTTAATTTTGTATTCGGGGTGAATAATTTCAGGGCCTCGACTTCCTCGTTTTATTTCACCATAAGCGATAACTTGCTTACCCTGAGCAAGGTTATTTTTCATGGCTGCCGTGAAGTTAAAGAAGCGTAAGGTTAAAATACCTGAACCATCAGAAATTTGGCAGGTCATCATTTTTCGACGACCAAAATTTACTTCAGTTCTTAAGATTTCACCGGAAACAGTGGCTGGAATACCAGGAAGTAGATCGCTGATGGCATACAGATGGGTTTGATCTTCATAGCGTAAAGGAAGATGAAGCAATAAGTCTTCCACAGTGACTAACCCTATTTTGGCCAGTTTATCTGCCTGACTTGCACCTACGCCGTGAAGAGTGGTTAAGGGGATTGCATCAAGCAGTTTTCCTTTCATGGGAAAGTTACTCCGTCAGTTTAAATTTCCTAAGTTGTTTTTGTGTCATTTGCATTTCTGCCCACCATGAGTCCGGTGCTTCAATTTCACCACGATCATTAATATAAGGGCGAGGCAGTCCTTTACGACGAGAAACTTCAGCAAGTACTGGATAGCCACCTTCAAAGAGTAAAATTTGTTGCTCTTCTGCAGTTAATGCACTTTCGGTTCGATTATACATGCCCGCCGCCTGACGTTGGCGTTGTGCTTCATATAAAATTAATGCACTCGCCACAGAAACATTCAAAGATTGCACCATACCCATCATCGGTACAATGATATCTTGATCCGCCAGCGCAATAGCTTCTGGTGATATACCAGTTTTTTCTTGCCCCATAATAATACAGGTTGGTTGTGTGTAATCAATCTCACGAAAATCAACCGCTTTATCTGAGAGATGGGTCGCAAGAACTTGCATGCCCTGTGCACGAAAAGTGTTGATGGCGTCGGCAATGGTTGGGTGAGTATTAACATTTACCCAGCTATTACTGCCCGCTGCGGGAGAAACCAGCATACGCATTTTTTCTTCAGGCCAGATAGCATGGATTTTAGGGATCCCCACCGCGTCCGCAGTGCGTATTACAGCAGCAACATTATGAGATTTATGCACTTCTTCAAGGCAAACAGTGAGATCAGGTTGCCGCATCGCCATCATTTGGCAGATGCGGGCATAGCGTGTTGGATTCATAATTAGTTTTTATTACGGCTGACACGTAATACATCAGGCATGATACGAAGTTTACGCATAATATTGGCTAATTGGATGCGATCTTTGGCTGTCAGTCGAATAAATGCACAATAGACGCGTCCATCTTTCTCTTCGGTATTCATGCTCTGAATGCTTGAATTAGCGTCATTAATTGCTGCGGTTAAATTCGCTAATGCACCTTGATGGTTTATCATATCGACTTTGATTTCGGTAATAAAATCACCATCAATATCTTTATCCCACTCAACCGGCATGAATTTTTCTGGCTCTTTTTGATAACCGCGAATATTACGACAAGATTCGTGATGAATAACTAAGCCTTTACCAGGGCTAATGTGCGCAACAATAGGATCACCAGGAATAGGGCGACAACATTTAGCAAATGAGATAAGTACACCATCAGCCCCTTTAATAGGTAATTTAGGTGTTTCGTCATTGGTTATGCTTAGATGTGTGTGTTCTTCTTGTTGTTGGTTGTCAATCAATAAGTTACGCGCCACGACAACACTCATCGCATTACCTAAACCTATCTCAGCCATAATATCGTCCATTGAGTGAAGCTTCATGCGCTTCAACTCTCGTTCAATATTTTCTAGCGGAATATCTGCCACTTTATGATGGCCTAAAGCGTGATTAAGTAGACGACGACCTAAATTAATAGAGTCTTCACGTTTTAGATTTTTGAGCAACTGTCTTATCTTTGAACGGGCTCTTGAACTGACGACAAAGTTTAACCAAGCCGCATTTGGTCTTGCACCCGGCGCAGTAATGATTTCAACGGTCTGTCCGGTACGTAAAGACTGTGAGAGTGGATAAGGTTGTCTATCAACCCTTGCACCGACACAAGCATGACCAATATCAGTATGAACTGCGTAAGCAAAATCAACCGGAGTCGCACCCGTTGGTAATTCAACAATGCGACCTTCTGGGGTGAAAACGTAAATTTCATCAGGAAAAAGGTCTGATTTCACGTTTTCGATAAATTCAAAAGAGCTACCTGCACTTTGTTGCAATTCAAGTAAACTTTGCATCCAACGTTGTGCTCTGACTTGGGCTGTTGTCCCCGGCTGCTCACCTTGCTCTTTATAAGCCCAATGGGCCGCAACGCCCATTTCAGCCATTTGATCCATATCTTCGGTACGAATTTGTACTTCAACAGGGACACCATGAGGACCAATGAGCGAAGTGTGAAGGGATTGATAACCATTAGCTTTGGGGATAGCAATATAGTCTTTAACGCGGCCAGGGCGAGGTTTATAAAGGCTATGCATTTGGCCTAACACGCGATAGCAGGTATCGACATCTTTAACGATGACGCGAAAGGCATAAATATCCATAATTGAGTGAAAACGTTGCTCTTTTAGCAACATTTTACGATAAATGGAATAAAGGTGTTTTTCGCGACCGTTAACTTTGCATTGAATACTCGCTTCTGTAAGGCGCCCTTCAATTTCAGAGAGGATTTTATTAATCATCTCTTTACGGTTACCACGAGCTGCCTTAACAACTTCTTTAATCACGCGGTAGCGATTAGGATGTAGTGCCTCAAAGCCTAATTCTTCTAGCTCAGTTTTAATATGGTGTATACCTAAACGGTGAGCAAGAGGACTATAAATTTCCAGCGTTTCGCGTGCAATACGGCGACGTTTATCTGGGCGTAGTGAACCCAGCGTGCGCATATTGTGAGTTCGGTCTGCCAATTTGATCAAAATAACGCGAATGTCTTTTACCATCGCCATGATCATTTTGCGAAAGTTTTCAGCCTGAGCCTCTTTTTTATCTCGAAACTTTAATTTATCCAGTTTTGAGACGCCTTCAACCAGATCTGCCACCGTACTGCCAAACAGAGTTTCGATATCTTTAAATGTTGCAGGTGTATCTTCAATGACATCATGCAACAATGCCGCCATTAGCGTTTGATGATCTAATCGCATATCGGCAAGAATACAGGCAACCGCCACAGGGTGAGTAATATAAGGCTCACCACTTGAACGAGTCTGTCCCTCGTGGGCATCTCTGGCGACGATAAAGGCTTTTTTGAGTTGTTCAACTTGCTCAGGTGGCAAGTATTTTTGAACGATTTGATTCAGGCTTTCAAACAGGTACAAGGCAGACCTACCCCTATTTTATGAGACGATTAACGACGACCTTCCGCAATCGCTGAAACCGCTTGTAATTCTGCGGCTTCTTGCTCTTGCTGCTCTTGACGTTCACGAGCATCAAGAATTTTACCGTTAATCAAACCTTCTTCGATTTCGCGTAGTGCGATAACCGTCATTTTATCATTTTCTTCTGGTACTAAAGGATCTTTAGCGCCAACTTGTAACTGGCGCGCACGACGTGCTGCGACCAGAACGAGGTCAAAACGGTTACCAATTTTCTCTACAGCGTCTTGAACGGTTACGCGTGCCATATTTGTGTTACTCCACCATTAACGAAATGACTGGGCATAATACTGAAACTTATCTCAGTCTGCCAATAATTTGCTGATTAAATCACCATGTCGTAGTGTTTGACGATCAAGGCGTAATTTTTCTGAGCGAATGATTGATTGTAAATCAGCAAGCGCAGTATTGAAATCATCATTGATGAGCAAATAGTCATACTCATTAAAATGTTCCATTTCAGACACAGCTTGTGACATACGTTTAGCAATCACTTCTTCACTATCTTGCCCACGCCCGCGAAGTCGGCGGTAAAGCTCTTCTTTAGACGGTGGCAGAATAAAAATACTGCGAGCTTCAGGCATCTTTTTACGTACCTGCTGCGCACCTTGCCAATCGATATCTAAAAAGACATCAACGCCACTGGCTAAGATCTGTTTGATAACTTTACCCGATGTACCGTAATAGTTACCAAACACACAAGCGTGTTCGATAAAATCTCCACTTGCTATCATACTTTTAAATTCTTCTTCAGTGACAAAGAAGTAATGCTCACCATGGTTTTCTCCTGGTCTCATTGGGCGGGTAGTATGAGAGACAGAAACCTGTGTGTCATATAAAGGCTGTGTTTTTAATAAAGCCTGAATAAGACTTGATTTACCCGCACCGCTTGGAGCGGAAACAATATAAAGTGTTCCTTGGATCATGATGACTTTCTGAATTTGACTGGAGAATTAATATAAATGTATGTCTAGGGAGCAAATCCCCCTATAGTATACACATACCACGAAGCACATACAGTGCCCTTGTTTAATACAGGGCTATTTTTTTCTTAATTCAGCTATTTTTTTGTTTTGAAATAAGAGAAAAATTGAGTAAGCCCAATATTAACATACAAATAACGTCTCAGTGATAGGAATTGCCTTTTATCATCATCGAGAAAAGAGATGATACTTTGAGATACCCCACAGAATCTACAATAATTGCTGTTGTTATTACTCCGTTTCGCTAATCTTGATTTTCATAATTAAATACGGGTAAGCCAAGCTTATAGCGGATAGCGAGTAGCCGAGCCGTGAGTCCGGCAACAAGCGTAATAATAATCACGACATCTTTAGGGAGTGGCGTGTAAAACAGTAATCCCATATAGAGCCAAGCGGCGCCAAATGCGACACCCGCATAGATCTCTTTTTGGAAGACGAGGGGAATGGTATTACACAGCATATCACGTAAAACGCCACCAAAAGCGCCGGTGATCACGGCTGCAATGGCAGCAATAATAGGACCATATTCCATATCGAGTGCAATTTGGGCACCGATAATAGAAAAAACCATCAATCCGATGGAGTCTAAAATGAGAAATAAGCGTCGTAGGTGTTTCATCATGGGGGCGACCCAAATAGTGATCACCGCTGCACAAGCTACTGTGACAATATACTCAGGGTGTTTGACCCAACCTAAAGGGTAGTGACCAAGAAGAATATCTCTTACTGAACCACCACCAATAGCAGTGGCTGATGCAATGATGATAACGCCAAAAACATCCATTTTACGGCGACCAGCGGCAAGTGCCCCTGTCATGGCTTCTGCGGTAATACCAATAATATAAAGAACACTAAGTAACATGATTTTTTAATTTTTTGACTGTTTAGTGAGGGTAGAGTAATCACCTTGCGAAAAAGTCTCGACTGAGTTTTTTTAGTGCCAGGTAAAATCAATTAGTTTTTATAATGTGGAAATTTATTTCCCGATAAGGATAACTATGTCTTTTCAGGAACAACAGATTACATTTGATAGTCGTCATCATCAGTTAACCAATATAAATGTTTGGACACCAGATAGCCAGTGGTTAGTTTATGATGTACGTCCCAATGGTGGATCTTTTACAGGATTAACCATAGAAAAAATTCATGCGAAAACAAAACAGCAACAGATAATTTACACCGCCACTCAAGGTGCTCATGTTGGGGTTGCCACAGTCAGCCCTGTGGCACCGGTGCGTTATGCTTTTATTCATGGCCCAGAAAATCCCGATGATTTATGGCATTATGATTTTCATCATCGTCGCGGTGTGATTGTTAATGAGCAGGAAGATCTTGGTGCAGTTAATATCGATGCTTGTTCCCTGACATCGCCTTATCAAGCTGGCGCGTTACGTGGTGGAACCCATGTGCATGTGTTTAGCCCTGATGGTACACGTTTAAGCTTTACTTATAATGATCACATAATGCATGAGTTAGGGCGCGAGTTCGATCAACGTAATGTTGCAATCGCAGTGCCACTCAAAGCCGTTAAAGTTGCGAAAAAGCACCCCCGTGAGTATGACGGTGAATATTTCTGTACCCTAATAAGCCAAACAGTCGCTTATCCACAAAAGGGCAGTGATGAAATTAATAAAGCCTATGAAGAGTGTTGGATAGGTAAACAAGGTTATACCAAAGCTGATGGCTCACAACAGCGTTGGGCTATTGCTTTTATTGGTGATACGGTCAGTGAAAGTGGTGAGAAGGTCGCTGATATCTTCTTAGTTGATTTGCCAGATGATGATCATGCTTTCAGTCTAGAAGGTGATAAACCTCTGGCAGGAACAGAGACGACGATGCCAGCTCCTGCACAAGGGATTGAACAAATCCGCTTGACGAATACCCACCATAGAAAATATCCCGGTGTTTTAAATCAACCTCGTCATTGGTTAAGAAGTTCACCGCAAGGAGATGCGATTGCTTTTCTGATGAAAGATGATGATGGTGTTGTCCAGCTATATACCGTTTCGCCAACTACCAAAGCGATTAGACAGGTCACTTCACAACAATGGGATATTCAATCTGCATTCACTTGGAGCTATAGCGGAGAATATCTCACCTTTATTTGTGATAATAGTGTGATGTTATGTAATGCTAAAACAGGTGAATTAACGCGATTAACTGATAAAACAGCACAAGCACCAAGTGGTGACGCAGTCGTATTTTCACCTAATGATCAGTATATTGCTTTTATGCGTGATATTGATGGTTATCGGCAAATATTTACGGTAGAAAGTGGGTTATAACGTTTTTTTATTGTGAAAGGTAACTGATTTTGATGTTACC
>NZ_CAWQOK010000082.1:0-20262 GCF_963896075.1 Proteus sp. G4415 | reverse complement strand
GAGTTTTCTGATTAAAATAAAATAAATTCTAGCTGTATATAAGCTCTAAATGCTTATTTAATCAACACTATGGCTAAAAAACATCAATACTATATTCTAAATACCTGTATAAGTTAGTGATTTACTCTAAAGAAAAGCTAAGAATTTTTTCAAATTTATATAAAAAGCATTATTTATCACAAAAATCACAGTTCGATTGTTTTCCAACCAAAAAAATATTTACTATTCATCTTTAATGATAAAAATCAAAAACCATGCTTTGTAAAAGGAAATGCTTTGGTGTAAAACTAAATTTAGTTTTTACTTATATCGCATTAAGCAAAATTTTCTGCCACGTATCTATTAGGAAGCACTATGAAATATCAAGATGTAACAAAAACCCCCTGTGAGAACGCTTATTTTCTAGTCTTTAATCTTATTAACTCATCGGAAACCCGCCCTACTCTTATCGACTTTTGTAATAATCTATCAGGTCTTCTTCGTAGTATGAGAACCCGTTTCCCTGAATTAGACGTAAGTTGTGTGATGGGATTTGGTGCTGATGCATGGTCTAAACTATTCCCTAATCAAGCTAAACCGCGAGAATTAAATACCTTTAAGCAAATCAACGGCGATGTGTATACCGCAGTATCGACACCTGGCGATCTGTTTTTTCACATACGGGCACTAAAGGTATCCGCTTGTTATGAATTAGCCGCAATTATTAGCCAAAAATTAAACTCTATTGCCACCTCAGAAGATGAAGTACATGGTTTCCGCTATTTTGATGGTCGCTCAATTATTGGCTTTGTGGATGGAACAGAAAATCCTGAGTTTGAAGATGAGCGTGTCGCTTATGCGGTTATTGG
Source organism: Proteus sp. G4415 (assembly GCF_963896075.1). Taxonomy (NCBI): domain Bacteria; kingdom Pseudomonadati; phylum Pseudomonadota; class Gammaproteobacteria; order Enterobacterales; family Morganellaceae; genus Proteus; species Proteus sp. G4415. The sequence goes on along the minus strand of NZ_CAWQOK010000082.1, from coordinate 19,414 downwards.
TGATGAAGATCCACTGTTTACCGGTGGAAGTTATGCATTTGTACAAAAATACATTCATGATATGGCGGCTTGGGAAAACCAATCTCTCATCGAGCAAGAAAAAGTGATCGGTAGGCATAAATTCAATGATGTTGAACTAACTGATGAAGAAAAAGATCCAGGCTCACACAATGTCGTCACCAATATTCAAGATGAAAACGGTGATGATTTAAAAATCGTACGAGCAAATATGCCGTTTTCAAATCCCTCCAAAAATGAATATGGTACCTATTTTATTGGTTATGCTCGCTATTTCTCAACAACAAACCGTATGTTAGAAAATATGTTTGCAGGAACACCTGAAGGACATACCGATAAACTACTAAAATTTAGTACCCCCGTCACGGGCACATTATTCTTTGTCCCATCTCCGGCGTTTTTAGATGATATAGAATAAAAGTTGATTATCAGTACAAACAAAAAGCTAATAGCAATAGCTCATACACTGCTCTATATTCGGTAAGAACAAGAAAGAGCTATTGCTATTCAATATGATGACGGCATTTACTTACAATATTAAGCGCCTGATCAGTCAACCAATACCCGCAAAATAGCACTTCCTTGAAAACTACCTTCAACAGGGTTTCTTATATCATTAGGATGAAAGGTTGATGTGATAGAAAATGTTTTTGCAGCACCTGCGTTAAGTTTAAATTTACCTTTATATTCGGTATCGTTATATTTCAACTCACAAGAGCCACCATTACCACATTTTGTATAGTTTTCCGTTTTTCCAGAAACAGGTGCACTTCCTATTAATGAAACGGATACTGATGCATCATAATCACACGTTAGTTGATAGTTATAAGGTGGCGTCACATTGTTAATAGATTCTTCTGGGGTCATATTTCCATGAGATAAGTTAATAACTTGGTTTTTAATATTACATTTACTTGTGATACTCACAGGAATATTAATATAACTATTCATATAAGGCTTCATTGCATTACCAAATTGAAGATAACCCGTACTGTTACCACCAGACCCTTTATTTTCTTCATAAGCCCATGCAAAAGGAATATTTAAATTATATGATCCCGGATAAGCCGTCGCTCTGGACACTGCCACAGTTAATGACATAGAACGATCTAACGGAAGCACTGCAGAACCTAATCCCCAAACGGTTCCAACACTATGGCAACCACTCGGTGACTGCTTAGCATAATAATTTGGCCCTACATAAACCTGATTATTGTTATTATTGGTACCTGCTAGTGTCCAAGAGAGATTGGACAAATAATAGCTCAATCCTGATGAATGTTTTTGCCAAGTATTTGTTTGTGGCAATCTAATCCAATAGCGGTAATTTCCTTCTTCTGCCATTGAGCCTGAACCACTACAGTAAGAAGCGATAACCCGCCACCCTTTAACCTGAGGTATGGTCACCTTAATTACACCACTGGCGTTAGCATCTGTCACATTAAGCGCAGGGGCTGTTGCTGATGCAGTACTACCATTTGACGGTACATGCAAAAAATTTTGTTGCCAGCCTACCGCATATGGTGTGGCTAAAGAAAATAAAGCTATTCCTATTAATGTCTTATTCATTTAAACCGTCCTACTTTTTAGGATTACATAAACCTCAGTCTCTGATACTCATCATTGACTCTGTTTTAGGTTTAGTTATAAACAATGCTTAATGATGCGGAGGCCGTAAAATTTCCAGGAGATAAATCAGCAGTACCTGTTTTAAAAGGAACAGCAGTAATAGTAAATTGGCTCCTGTCTTGCCCTGTATTAGAAAAACCTTTTGTAATGGCATAACCTCGAGGGGCTGAACCATTCAAACGCAAAGGATTATTCTCATCAACACTCTCTCCTTGATATAAGGCAAGGCCAAATCGATTTGAATTCACGCTATCTGCGGAAACTTTAAGCACATTATCAGGCGCTCCAGCTAACTGAATGCCAGATACTTTGACGTAAGGTGAGCCCTTAAAATAAGTACATGTAATAGGAATATTTTTTGTGATAGCGCTTGTTTGACCATCGACTTTATAAGTCATTATTTGATTAAAAGAAAACTGTATAGGGATATTATTATTAACAACACAAGGTGGAACATAAATAGCGCCTGTAATAGCTATATTTATATCAACTGCCCGTGCAGTTCCTGATAGTAAATATAAAAAAATAGGCAGTATAAAATATTTACTTTTATTCATAAGAAACCTCAAATTCTACCGTGGCATTATAAACTCCAGGTACAACACTTTTTTCCTGTATTGCTTTTGGTGTCGCTTCAACAAATGCATTAAAGGTTAGCAACATCGTGCCATCGTTAAGTTGAGTTCCATTTCCACCGTTATGGTTTTCACCTAAAGTAATACGTTGGTTTCCATCTATATCAATTAATCCAATGGCTAACTTACTTTTATTAACGCCAGAAGAAAGTGTAAGGTACTTTTGTTGTTCAGCCCCCATCTCTGGCTCTGGCTGCCCATTAAATTTAATTTTCACTGATTTCCATAACGATTTTGCATCACATTGGATCAGTTTAATGGTAAATTTTTCTGCAGGTCTAACCGCAGGATATTTCCAATAATCCCTTGGTGTGCTATTTAAAAAAACCACATTTTGATTTAAACTTGGCTGATCAATTCTACATGGCGTATCAATCAAAGTACCATCAAAATTCATTGTTGTAGCCGCATTTGCAACAGGTAAAAAAATAAGCATAAAAAATAATATTTTTACCCATTCTCTATAAAAATAAATAACCATATGATCTACCTTAAATTAATTATACTGCAATTTAAGAGTTAATATATTTAACTTCCGGTCAAGAATATTTCTCTTTATTTCATCTGAAAAGAGGTAATTCAAAATAACATTATCTTTATAATGCTTTAATCTATTCATTCTTATATCAATATTTTCTACGTTATCGTTGATTTTATTTGTGAAACTTAACACACTAGTAAACGCAGGTTTACTATTTGAGCTGTTTTTAAAATCACTATAAATATTACAACCACCAATAACGACATCAATATCTTTTATGTATAGCTCTTTTAAACTAATTTCATTCGAAATAAGCTCACAAGGAGCATTTAAAAATGAGCCTTTTATATATATAAAACCATGTTGATTTTTTTCATTTTGATTATAAAAATCAATTTTTGCTCTATTAATATTAAAGAATGATTTATCTCGAGCAACAGGTTCTGCAAAGCCAATTTGAGAAATAAAAAGGCCATTAATGTAAAGCATCAACATAAAAATAAATTTTCTATTCTTCACCTTTCTATCTCCAAAATCAGTTTTTATTTTTTCTCTGCTACACAACGATTAGCTTGACATTGAAATTTAATTGTCGGTCTTCCACCATAATCATTTATATAAGATAAGTATGGCGTTGAGTACACTTTACTATTAACCCTTTGTGACGATTTAGGGGCAATCATGACTGCATTAAACTCAGAATCAACCGCTTCTTTCTTTGAACCACCAATACCGAATACAGTGACGTAATAAGGTGTTGGATTCTCTATTTCATAACCGTCAGATAGCTTATTTAAAACTAATTGATCTTGCCAAATAGCATTTGGCTCTCTCAATATTTGTTTCGGTCTATAAAACAATTTTATTTTTGTATGTAAGGCAATTTGTAATACATTATTGTCTTCAGCTTTAGGTGGAACTTCTCTAACATTAAAATAAAATAATGTTTCTCTATCGTTAGGTAACTTTTCAATATCTGGTGTCGCAGATACTTTAATTAACGCTTTATCACCAGGCTCTAATCGCTGAACTAATGGTGTGGCAATTAATGGCCCTAGCTCAATTTTTTCATTCTTATCATTTTCAATCCATGTTTGGGCTAAATAAGGTAATTGTTTATTATCATTAGTAATATTAATAACTAATGCATTTGACCCACCTTCGTATATAGCTCTTGTTCTATCTAAAGAAATTGCTGCATAGGAGTTTGATGTAACCATTAATCCTAATAATAAAAATGATATTTTTTTCATTTCAAGACCTTTGTCGTTTATTAATTACCGATATTTATTTTTCACACAATAATAATATCTTATTACTCGGTTCTATTTTATTTGGAAGTTTAGCGACACATTGTTGTTCAGCTCCCCAAGATACTCTAATTTCTTCATTTGGGTTAATACCTGTTAGCCAAGCAAAACCATCATCACTAATTATTCCTAGCTCTCGTCCTTTAGCATTACTAATTATTGAACCAAATGGTGGATAAGAGTTATCAGCTAACCTAATTATTGCAAAGGCCTTCTCACCTTTTAATACTTCAAATTTTCTATAACCAATAGCACCTTCAGTTAATGAAGATTCTACAATCGCCTGTGTCGCTTCTATATTATTAGGTAATTTAGTTAAATCGATCGTTGTTTCATTGCGATAATAACTATTAATATCGGTAACAACACCATAACCCCAATTATTGGTTGTTACACGGCCACCATCAACTGGTACTCCTGCAACACCTTCAGTATCAACTAATAAGCGAGTACCACCATTAAATCCATCTGGGTGAAGCGCTGCTCCTTTAGCGGTAATCGTTAAGCCCCCATTAGCAGAAAAACCAAATGATGAGGTATTTTTATTTGAGATAGTGGCATTCGCATTAATATTAGCGATTGAAGTATAGCGTCCATAATAGCCAGAGAAGCTTGAACTACTATCCATATCATCGCCATATGTCGTTGAAACATTTAAATTATAATTAGCTAAGTTATCTTCCGTGGTATTAAAGTACCCTATATTATGCGTATAGTTCCCCGAATTTCTTGAGCCATCATAATTTATAAATCCTCTATTATTCTCTAATGGAATACTGACTCTCGCAAAGAAGACATCATTATCTTTGCCATAGTATTTAGATCTCGATGCAGATAAATTTAATGAAATATTTTTAACTGCAAAAACATCCATATATTTATTTAAGTTAATAGAATAATAATCGGAATTACTTTGATCCCAATATGTCTGATGATTATATTGCACCCCAATTGATGTGTTATATTCAGAAAGACCTTTATTAAAGGTTACTGTATAGAGTTCTTTCTCTTTTCCAGTAAAATCATCACGATAACGTGCATCTAAATAATTTTGCATCGTCATATAATTACGTTCATTAAATCGGTATCCAGCGAAGGTTACATCCGCATCCAAATTATCAAAACGTTTAGAGTAACTGACTCGCCATGACTTACCTTGCATAGTGCCACGATCAGGTAATCGTGCATAAGATTGTGTAATATCGGCAGATACCGCACCGAAAGCGAACATATCGCGCCCAACCCCAAGTGCTACACTATTATAATCACCGGCGAAAATGGTACCACCATACATAGTCCAAGCATTACTTAAACCAAAAGCAGCTTCAGTCGTACCAAATATAGGTCCTTCTGTATTATGTAATTTATCTCTAGAGCGTCCTGCAACAACCTTATAACGAACTTGTCCCGGTCTTGTTAAATAAGGAACATAGGCTGTATCAATTTGAAATTTATTCGTCTTTCCATTTTGCTCAATAATCTCAACATCCAATTTACCACGCACCGAACTGTCTAAATCTTGAATGGCAAATGGACCTGCGGGTACTGTTGAATCGTAAAGAATACGTCCTTGATGCTTAACAACTACCCTTGCGTTAGTTTCAGCGATCCCTGTAACTTGTGGTGCATATCCCCTTAGTTGAGGAGAGAGCATCCGATCATCACTTTCTAAACTAATCCCCGTATAACGCCAGGAATTAAATATATTGGAGTTTATAAAGTTTTCACCGATGGTTAGGTTAGACTTTAAACTGCGGATCGCGCGATATCCATAAACTCGAGTAAAATTTAATAAATCTTTATTGTTTTCCGCATCACCAGAGGTTCGATTATAATTCCCTTGATAATCAGAACGAATACGCCAGCTACCGAAGTTATAACCAACAGTACCATTGTAATAAATACTTTGCGTATTGCTTCCTTCATGAGGGATATTAACATTGGTGTTAATATTATAATCAAGGATCAAACCTGAGATCCCATCATCCCAGCGAGATGGTGGTAACCAAGTAGCACTTGTATACTCAAGCCATATTTGAGGTATTTTAATTGATAATATACCTTCATTTAATTTTGTTGTAACTTCAACACCATCTAGGCTTAATAAGTCAATACATTTTCCATCATTCCATGTTGGTAGATTATTTTCTATTTTTTCCTTTAATCCTAAAGATGAAATAATATCACCTGTTAAACAGGCTTGAGATAACAGTTTTTTATTTTCATCTTGAGATTTATTTTCTCTTTCTAATACGTTAACAGTATATGTTGATGAACCGATCCCTTGTCCATTAAGTACTAAGTTAAGCTGATATTTACCCGGTAAAATATAACCAGCTTCACTAAACCTAGCAAAGTTAATATTATCTTTAGATTTAGAGTCAACAACATCTAAGTTAAACTCTACAGAATATACATTTTGAGAATAAATTATAAATAATATAGTTGCCAAAATGCTTGTAGATCTTCCACTCATATTCTCTCTGTTCATATTGGCTAATAACCTTAATTATTTAAGTCTTAAAGTTTTAATGAGAAGTTGAAAGCAGCTAATCATTCATAATTTATTTTGAATAAAACGCTTGCATAATAATCACCAGGAGTAATTACATCCAACTTTTTTACAACGTCTATTTTGTAATATAGATATGTATTATCCCCATCAACATATATTAATGGTAATGACTCTCCAGAATTAGCGCTATATCCATATTCATCTATTATTTTAAAATAGACTTCATCACTGTTATTAAATGAAAATAAATCAGCTTTAGATCCACTAACATCTGAATAAAATGTTAACGTAACGCCTTTCACTTTATCGATATTTTTAGTCTTATTAATAAATTGGCAATCAGATAATTTTATTTTTATTTTTTTACTCGCTAATAAATCATCATTATTGTTCATTTTATTAACAGGTATAGTACCTAGATCAACCAATTGATATTTACTATCCATATCTAATGTGCAAGCAGGCGAAATTACTTTTCCTAAAAACTTTGCTGTTCCTTGCCACCAAACTTTATCTGATGGGATATATTTATCCAATACAGCTCCGCTTGCATATGTTGAAAAGATTTTAGTGAAAAATAATAATATTATGATTTTTTTAAACATAGATTTTGGCCTTAAATAATCGAGAGCAGATTAACTGCTCTCGTTAAATTTAATATTTTTTATTCATAGGCTAATGTGAAGTTTGTTGTAGCGTTAAACTCACCTTCAGCAATTGTTCCGTTTGTTGCTTTCTTAGCCCAAGCTGTATACATCAGCGTATTATCATTATTACCCAGTGCTTGTAATTCACCTGCTTCATTGAATTTAACCATTGAACCAGTTGTTGTTCCTGAAATAACAATAGCAGTCCCTGTATTACCAGTTGTTGCTAACTCTTCTGTTGCACCAGTAATAGTATTTCCATTAAAGGTTACTTTTACGCCTTTATAAGAACCTGCAGCACCAGTATCAGAACCGGCTTTAGTTAAATCACAATTAACCAATTTAATTGGGATTTGTTTAACTTGAGAAATACCATCTTTCTCTAATAGGCTTTTGCTGATTTGACCAAAATCGATAGCTTGGTTAGCACTTTCGGTAGCAATACCACAAGGTGCATCAATAACTTTACCAGTGAAAGTAATAGTACCATCACCTGAAGCCGCTTGAGCAACAGTCGCAGAAAAAGCCATTGATGCAATAGCGAACATCGCTAATTTATTCAATTTCATATTTTTACCTTTATATTTAACGTAGGAATTAAAGCGTTAAAAAATTAACTATGATATATAGTTACACACATTATCCTCATCCCATCCAGAGATGATATTGTTACTTCCATTACTTTTAAAAACTTATGACTATTTAAATTTTTATATAAAATTTAAACTGTATTTATACAGATGATATAAATCATCTAAACACGCAAATAGAATGGAAACGAATCACTATTTTTTAATTTATGTTTTATAATATCTACGACAAGAACTTTTCGATAAAACTCAGACCAGTCAGCATCCAATAATTTTAATATCATATCTAATGTTTCAATATTGATACTTGTTATTCCATTTTCATATCTTGATATTTGTTGCTGACTCACATCAAGTAATTCGCCTAATTGGGCTCCTGTTAGAGATTTACGTATACGAGATTCTCTAATAAAATTTCCAATATTCTTCCTTAATAATAAAGAATCAGATCCTCTATTCTTATCGATATTCATGAAAAGCCACCTTCGTATATGTAAATTACCACTTACTTTATTCTCATTAATAAATTTAAATAGAAAAATTTAAAATACGATTTACATCTGATTTGCAGAGACAATAGTTTGCTTATCAATTTATGTAAACATGTTTAAAACGATAGATAATCAAAATACGATAGTTTACAACTATTGTTTGTTAAATATTTATCTATTTTTTGTTTCATGCATGTAGAAAAAAATGAATAAATTCAATAGTAAAATTACTTAGTCTAAATTCGTTAATAAATGCAATTTTACACGCACTGCGTGTTAATTATTTTCACTTAAGTTAAATTAATTTAGTTTACTTTAATTTTTGCGATATATTTACAATCAAAAAAAGAGCATCTCAATAAGATAAAATTAAGTAATTGATGTTTTTTTAATAATTACAACGTTCATTTTGCTTAAAATAACACGGCTATATTGATTAGATATCCCCATCAAAGTGGGTAAAAATTATGATGAGAAAAATCGGTTTTGCTCAAATTCGCAAATCAATTTTTTTAAAATCATACTAATTCAGATATAAAAATAGCTGGTGTCTATCTCAAAAATAAGATTAGTAACAGGGTTTACTGACAATGTCGATTAAAAATCAGACGACCAAGCAGAAAAAGAAGATGTAAAATGGGTTGGATAATGTGAGAAAAGACAATATGGGGGCTTAAAGATAACGCCCAATAAACCATCTGGGCGTTTAATCGTTTCATTATATCAAGTCAGATCATTACTTATTTATTTGCGTCCTTTTTTAAGGTCTCAAATTGTGTTTGATTTAGGCCAAAATCGCCAAATTTAAGTAACGCAGGATCATGGAAGTCACTACCGCCACTTTTTAGCAAACCAAATTTATTAGCATAGTTTTGGGTCAGTTCATAGTCGATAGGTTTCATTCTAGAATGACTTATTTCTAATCCTTTCAATCCAAACTGGACATATTTTTCTATTTCATCATAGTTGTCATAGACACATGGGTGAGCAAGTATAGGAATACCACCGTCTTGTAAGATAGCAGCAATTCCTTCATCAACAGGGATATACCCCATTTTTAAGTCTGTTTCTATTTTTGTTTTAGAGCCAAAAAGTTGTTTATAACGCTCTTTGGTCATTTCCTCTGGATATTTTTCTCTCAATGCTTGGAATATATTCATTTTAAAAACGATATTATATTTTGAGAACTTTTTCGCATCTTCATAACAAATATCGTAGCCTTGTTGATTGAGAGATAATATTAATTCTCGGTGAAACTGATCACGACAGTTGAGAGTGTTATCACACAGCTTGTCAACGTTGGGCGTTTTTTCGTTAAGCCAAAGTCCCACTACATGGACTTTTTTATAAACGTCAAAGTCATAACAACTCATTTCAACACCTTTGACGATATTTAATCCAAGACGCTCCCCTTCTCGGTAAATTTCGTCATAATGATTGGTAGTATCGTGATCGGTGATCGCAATAGTCTTAATGCCGTTTCTAAATGCATTTTCAAGGACATCTTTTATTTCACAAACACCATCACTATGGTTTGTGTGAACATGTAAATCAGCATAGATCATGAAGAAGTACCTCTGTTAATTCTTCCATTAAAAATAGTCGCGCAATAATCGTTAGTTACCATAAGCTTGTTATTCATATTGTTTTAACCCACGGTTAGTAAAACTGTATTTTGGTCGACATGTTTTTTATCGGTCTGAACAACGTCTAGTTTATGATCATCATTAGTAATGATGATCATCGTTGTTGGATCATAGCCTGCGGCTATTATCGCATCTAAATCAAATTCAATTAGCGTATCACCTTTTGTCACCTTCTGACCTTTAACGACACAGCATGTGAAGTGCTGTCCCGCTAAGTTAACGGTATCAATCCCCACATGGATCAGCATTTCAATATTGTTAACCAGTGTTAAGCCAATCGCATGACCAGAAGAAAAGGTAATATCAACAACGCCATCTGCAGGTGCAATCACTTTTCCTGTTGTGGGGATAATTGCCATGCCAGGTCCCATGATGCCAGAGGCAAATGTTTCATCATTAACCTCTGAAAGTGCAACCGTTTTACCTTGCAGAGGTGAAATTAACCCAACAGGTAATTTACTATTCGCTATTTGTGGTTTTTTGTTGGTTGATGCAGCTTGTTTATTATTTTCTTCTTCGTCACGGATTGGGTCATCAGTAGGATCATCAAAACCAATAATAAGAGTTGCAATAAAAGTGGCTACACTGGCAATCAATAAGGTGATTATTGCATTTACTACTTGGTTATCTGTATCAGATATCCACATTGGTAAACTTAATAACCCCGGAGTGACATAGACAAACGCTTTTAACTTAACAATACCAGCAAATAATCCTGCAATAGCACCACCAATCATACAAGCGTACATTGGTTTTTTCAGTTTGAGGTTCACCCCATACATAGCGGGTTCAGTTATACCACCAAAAAAAGCGGTAATACTGGCAGAAAAAGCTAATTGTTTTAAGGTTTTATTTTTAGTACGTACAGAAACAGCTAAAGAAGCAGCAGCCTGAGACATGTTGGAGCATAGCGCCATCACACGAATAATCGGGTCAAAACCTTTTTGCTCCACTAACATAATACTGACAGGACTAAGTGCTTTATGCATACCAATAGATACTAACCATGGATAAATAGCCACTAATAATGGAATAGCAATAAAACCAGTGTGCTCTTGGATTAAGATCACCCCATCAGCAATTAATTGAGCGAACCATGAAGTGACAGGACCGACCGCAATCAACGCAATAGGTGTCGAAACTAAAATCACCAATAAAGGCACCATAAATACTTTAACCATTTCTGGCACAATACGAACAATAAAGCGTTCAATATAAGACATCATCCAAACAGTAATTAAGGCAGGGATCAGTTGAGATGAATATTTAACCAAAGCGACAGGAATATGCATAAATTCGACAGGCTCACCGGCTTTAACTAAGCTTGTCCATTCAGGGCTGACCATCGCTAAACAGACCATAGCAGCTAAATATTGGTTACAATTAAATATTTTCGCCGCCGAGAAACCAATAAATACCGGCATAAAATAGAAGGCCGTATTAAAGATAAAGTTAAGGATATAATAGGTTTGGTCATTTTTATCCAACCAACCAAGCATCGTTAATACAATAAGTAACACTTTCCCCATACCGGCACCCGCTAACAGAGGGATAACCGGAGCGATAGAGCCAGTAATTGCTGATAATACTTTATTTACGATAGACTGTTTCTTCTGGTCTTTATTATTATCATGAGGAGTATTATTTGTTTTTATCATTTTTGTTAGTTCATTAAATACTTTATCAACATCATTACCGATAACCAGTTGATATTGTCCTCCCTTCATCACATCAGATAATATTTTACTATTTGCTTTGGCTTTTGAAGGATCAATTTTATCTTCATTATGTAATGTAAAACGTAATCGAGTCGAGCAGTGTACTAATGACTTTATATTATCCTCGCCACCAACAATAGCGAGAATTTGTTTTGCAAATTCTTTATAATTCATAGCATTGCCTTTTATTTATTCTGTAAAAATAAATTAAAGATATATGGATAGAGTTGGTTATCGCCTGACCAACTAAATTTAAATGATTTATTATTACGGCATATTTTTTATTTATTCATCTTTTTATTATCCTCTGCAATTTTTGCAATATGGATTATTAGATATAAAATTTCATTGTCATCTAAGGTGCAATTATATTTATCTTTAATAAATTTACTTATTTTCAAACAGCACATATAAGGTTGATGGTACTTGTCTTTTATTATATCCAGTAACTCATTTTCTAAAGGTTCGTGATCATTTTCAGGTTGTGAAAATAATCGGATGGAGAAATAGCGAAGGTGTGTCACAAAACGACGATAATTTAACGATACTATGTCGTACTCTATATTTAAATAATATTTGACTATATTAGTAATGCTTTGGATAAAGTGGGTCACTTTGTAGGTTTGCTGAATATTATCGTTTGTTCTAATACTGGCGATATGTAATGCAATAAATCCTGCTTCATCTTCTGGCATTGAAATGTTAAATCTATCATTAATTAATTTTAAGCCATAAAGACCAATATCAAACTCTTCACTATAGAAATTTTTTATCTCCCACAATATTTTATTTCTTATAAAGGTCCCTTCTTTATACCGTTCAATGCTGGCTTGAATATGGTCGATCAATGCAATATAGATACTATCTTGTGTATCTAAGGTCATTTTTTCTTTTGCATACTGAATAATATTGTCCGCAATTTCTACGTAATCCAACGTAATATTCGATAAAAGATCGAGCACTCTCTGCGGACAATTTTTAGGGCTTAAGATAAATTTTTTGGTTATTTGTTCAGATGTTATCTCATCACCTACTTTTTTGGCGTAGGCAATCCCTTTTCCCATGACGATAATTTCTTTTTCTGCTTCATCCAGAGAGATCACAACACTGTTATTTAATATTTTTTTAATTTTCATGTTCATCTGGCATGCTCAAAAATTTTCTTTTATTAAGGCTTAAAAACGCAAAAACCCATTTGTAGACAAAAAATACTTTTCATCTACAAATGGGTTTTGTGTAGTAAGCCAGGTACTATTACAATCCCTACGTTTACTAGGACGTTAACATGGGATATTTATATCGTCAAACTTAGCACAGTAAAGTTAGTAATAGATCACATATTTATCCGACTTATTAAAAAAAGATTGTTTACGGTAAGAACGATACCGGCTGATGGCTTTATATTTTAATTTATAACCATATGATAATATTTTATAAAAAATAAATATCCTCTAGATTAGCTCCAACACTTAAAAATAACTTTTTTATCAGAAAAAATGACATTAATATCATTAGTATAAGTTTATTTTAATATAATAGGTCTATCTAAAGGTAAAAAATGTTAAAAATTAGAATATCACGCCCCTCAGAAGCACCAGAAATCATACAAATCTGGAAAAATTCAGTCGATGCTACACATGACTTTCTGACAGCTAACGATCGCCAAGAGATTGAAAAAGAAGTTATCGTTTTTTTTTTCCGAAACACCGGTATGGGTTGCTACTAATCAAGAAGATCGCCCACTCGGCTTTATGTTTTTACATGACGATCATCTAGAGGCGCTTTTTATCGATGCATCGGCTCGCGGGTTAGGTATCGGAAAACAGTTAATATCACACGCATTAGCTCTTCATCCTAATTTAAGCGTTGATGTCAATGAACAAAATCAGCAAGCCGTCGGTTTTTATCAGCATATGGGCTTTCAAATATCTGGACGTTCGGAGTTGGATAATCAAGGAAGAGCGTACCCATTATTGCATCTAAGTAGAGCTAAGACGATCACCCTTTAGTTTTACAAGCTTGTACGTATATAGATTGCTATAACTCTAGAATAGAGAAATACCTTTATGCTTATTACTTACGCACGATGAATATTAGTAAAAGTGGCTTTATGTTTACCTCTGCAGGGGAATAGCGAAGTAACTTGCTCAATACTCAATAAAAGAAAGCGTATCTAGCGAAATAGATATCCTACACAAATATGAGCCTAAGATAACTAAGTAGCAAGTTTCAAATGCCCAAACTTCTCACGCTTTGCTTTCATTTCTTCTTCAAGGCGACGGAACTCCTGCCCTGTTTCAATCGCCGTAGAGGTTGCTACCGAACGAATAAGTTGAGTACGAGTTGGTCTTGTTGCTTGAACTAATTCATTCTTTTTCATACTAGTCTCACTTCAAACGGGCGATAGTGCATTTTATTATCGTTGTTTTATATGCAATATAGATTATTTTTCTAGTTAAAAATTAGCCAGTTATTTTTCTAAATTAGGACAACAGGATAACTGCAAATCTGAAAAGTCGCTTAACTTAGTGTGTCAATCAGAACCTTGGCTAATGTTTAATCTTAAAGACCAAGCTTATTCTTTTAAAACTTCATACGGTGTTTTACCAGCATGAGCTGAATGGAATCGATGACAATTAAATATCACCGTAAAATAAGACATAAGAACAAACACTCCTATGAAGCCAGTTAATCTACCTATCAGTGGAACTGACATGACTATAAAACGAGCATATATGAATAACCGGCGTGCTATAAATCCCAATTAAACTAATATTTTGTGTTTTTTCTTGCGATCCCCTTTTATGATGGTTAAATAGAATTGTAAAGTTTTGTTTAACCATCAAAGGGTATTGAAATGAAGAAAGTTTTAAAATGGGTGTTGATTGTTCTTGTTGTGCTAATCATTATTGGCATATTTGCCGGCAAAGATAAAGATGGTTCTGATAAAAAACCAGAAGCAGTAAAATCTTCTGAACAAAAAATAGCAATGACAGACAAAGAATACAAGATGGCTGAGTTAATCATTAACAATGATGTGATGAATTCACTGAATGGTAATGATTCACAAATAACTACAGATTATATTCGTGTTACAGCTAGAGAGATGCAACAGACTTATGCTAGCAATGAGGCAAGAGGAGATAAAACCTATAAAGGTAAGAACATTATTATTACAGGCATTATTAAATCCATAGACTCAAGTATTGGCGATATACCTGTTGTTAGCTTAAACACAGGAGAAATGTTCTCTACTGTAAGACTTCATCTAGCAAAACCATACAGAGATATGGCTGCTGATTTAGATAAGAATCAAAAAATAACACTTGCCTGTGTTGGTGACAGCGTAATTATAGGCTCTCCAGGGCTAAAAGATTGCAAACCAGTACCTGCTGTCGCATCAAAAATAACAAACGAGCAAATGAAGTTTGTTAATAAATTTATTAAGGGAAACAATGAAGTACCTAATGAAATAAAGCAAATAGTATTACTTGCTAAAGTATTAGGTAAAGAAACAGGTGATTTCTCTCAATGCCAAGATATTAACTCTCAATGCATGAATGACTCAGTAAAAGTATTAAAGAGTATTAGCAAAGAAAAACTACAAGAAGAAGCTAAGTTACTTGGCGTTGAAATGTAGCTTTTAGGTACAACTATCCTGATTAAATTTTAAAACAAGGGCATCCGTGCCCTTTATTGTTTTCTGCAAGCACCAATCCAAACTTATTCTGAATATAGCCGAACGGTGGATTTGTATAGTCTAAATACACATAACGCTACACTTTCACAGAACATCATAAAAATAAGCCATCACTCATACTTTTATTGGCAAAGATATTTAGATGATTAAAGCAACACACTGAAACCTTATGGTATGATGCCGTATTATGTTTGTGAAATAAAACCAGATAGAGTTTAACAACCAATACTCACAAACGAGATAAACTTCAATACGTTAAGAAAGACGACACCATGACTGACAGCCAAAATTTCGAATCCCACACCCCCATGATGCAGCAGTATCTTAAGCTTAAGGCAGAGCACCCAGAAATCTTACTGTTTTATCGTATGGGTGACTTTTATGAACTGTTTTTTGATGATGCTAAAAAAGCCTCACGCTTATTAGATATTTCATTAACAAAACGAGGTCAGTCGGCAGGTCAACCTATTCCTATGGCTGGCGTTCCTCATCATGCGGTTGAAAATTATCTGGCTAAATTAGTGCAATTGGGGGAATCCGTTGCCATCTGTGAACAAATTGGTGATCCGGCCACCAGCAAAGGCCCTGTTGAGCGTAAAGTGATCCGTATTGTCACACCGGGCACCGTTACGGACGAAGCGCTACTTGAAGAGCGCCAAGACAATCTATTAGCCGCTATCTGGCAAGATAAAAATGGCGCTTTTGGTTATGCCACTTTAGATATCACCTCTGGACGTTTTCGGGTCACTGAAATGCCGGATAGCGAAAGTATGGCAGCTGAACTGCAACGCACTCACCCAGCAGAACTACTCTATCCAGAAACCTTTGAGTCAATGGCATTAATTGAGCGTCAGCAAGGTTTACGCCGACGTCCAATTTGGGAGTTTGAGTGTGAAACCGCCAAACAACAACTTAATTTACAGTTTGGAACCCGTGATTTAACTGGATTTGGTGTTGAAAATGCCCGACTTGCACTTTGTGCCGCAGGTTGCTTATTACAATATGTTAAAGATACGCAACGCACTGCGTTGCCTCATATTCGTAGCATTACCATGGAGCGTCCGCAAGATACCATTATCTTAGATGCAGCCACTCGCCGTAATTTAGAATTAACCCAAAATCTTGCTGGCGGTTGTGATAACACATTGGCATCTGTACTTGATCTGTGCGTGACCCCAATGGGAAGCCGTATGCTCAAACGTTGGATACACACCCCTTTACGCCAGCGTGAACAATTAATTAAACGCCAAGATGCCATTAGCGCCTTACAACCCCTCTATTTTGAGTTACAGCCTTTTTTACGTCAGGTGGGGGATTTAGAGCGGGTACTTGCTCGTTTAGCATTGCGATCCGCTCGTCCTCGTGACTTATCACGTATGCGCCATGCCTTTCAACAATATCAAGATATCCACCAAGTGCTTGATCAAGCGGATATGCCCTATATTAAAGAATTACAGCAGCGTATCAGCCAGTTTGATGAGTTGCGTGAATTACTGGAAAATGCCATTGTTGAAACACCACCCGTATTAGTACGCGATGGGGGGGTGATAGCCCCTGGTTATAATGCAGAATTAGATGAATGGCGAGCATTGGCTGACGGTGCGAGTGACTATCTTGAAAAGCTTGAAGTTCGTGAACGTGAAAAATGGGGTATTGATACCTTAAAGGTTGGCTTTAATGGGGTTCATGGTTACTACATACAAGTCAGTCGCGGCCAAAGCAATTTAGTTCCAATGCACTATGTGCGTCGTCAAACACTGAAAAATGCTGAACGCTATATTATTCCTGAACTAAAAGAGTATGAAGACAAGGTATTAACCTCTAAAGGTAAAGCATTAGCAATTGAAAAAATGCTCTACGAAGAGCTTTTCGAAAAACTATTACCTCATCTAACCGCCTTACAAACCAGTGCTGAAGCGTTAGCTGAAACCGATGTTCTGGCTAATCTCGCTGAGCGTGCAGAATCACTCAATTATACACGCCCTGAATTAACAGAAAAAACAGGTATTCAAATCACTGGTGGACGTCACCCTGTTGTAGAACAAGTACTGAGTGAGCCATTTATCTCAAACCCTCTACAACTCGCGCCTCAACGTCGTCTACTCATTATTACCGGCCCTAATATGGGCGGTAAAAGTACCTATATGCGTCAAGCGGCATTAATTACGCTACTGGCTTATATTGGTAGTTTTGTGCCCGCAGAAAAAGCGGTAATAGGCCCAATTGATCGTATTTTTACCCGCGTGGGTGCCTCTGACGATCTGGCTTCAGGTCGTTCAACATTTATGGTGGAAATGACAGAAACCGCAAATATTCTTCATAATGCCACTGAAAACAGTTTAGTGTTAATGGATGAAATTGGCCGAGGCACTTCTACTTATGATGGGCTTTCTCTCGCTTGGGCTTGTGCCGAAAATTTAGCGAATCGCATTAAAGCAATGACACTCTTTGCCACACACTATTTTGAATTAACAACACTGCCAGAAAAACTAGAAGGCACTGCCAATATTCACTTAGATGCGGTAGAGCATGGTGAGACTATTGCCTTTATGCACAGTGTTCAAGAAGGTGCTGCCAGTAAAAGTTATGGTTTAGCGGTTGCGGCATTAGCCGGTGTGCCAAAAGAGGTGATCCGCCGTGCAAAGCAGAAATTAAAAGAGCTGGAAACCCTATCAGGTCATTCAGGGGCAAGCCATGTAGAAACGTCACAACTGATGTTATTAGCAGATATTGAGCCTTCTGAAGTTGAATTAGCATTAAATAAAATTGATCCGGATTCATTAACACCAAAACAAGCGTTGGAATTGCTCTATCACTTAAAAGAGCTAAATAAATAACAAAAGAAAAGCCGATTAGTTAATTTAACTAATCGGCTTGATAACGCATTGAGCATCTAAAGCAACTAGTTCATCTTAAAAAGTGCCTCTATGCATAATCCTTGCCCTTGCAGAATATCTTTTAAACGACGCAATCCCTCAACTTGGATCTGACGAACCCGCTCTCTTGTCAAACCAATTTCTCGACCAACATCTTCTAATGTTTCAGCCTCGTAACCCAGTAATCCAAAGCGACGCGCTAATACTTCGCGCTGTTTTGGATTTAATTCAAATAACCATTTTACGATATTTTCCTTGAGGTTATTATTTTGAATGGTTGCTTCTGGCCCTTCTTCATTTTCGTCTGAAATAATATCTAGTAAGGCTTTATCTGAATCCCCACCAATCGGTGTATCAACAGAAGAAATACGTTCATTTAAACGTAGCATTTTGCTGACATCATCGACGGGTTTATCCAGCGTTTGCGCAATTTCTTCAACACTTGGCTCATGATCGAGCTTATGTGCTAATTCTCTTGCGGTTCTTAAATAGACATTGAGTTCTTTAACGATATGAATGGGGAGACGAATAGTGCGGGTTTGGTTCATAATGGCACGTTCAATAGTTTGACGTATCCACCATGTGGCATAGGTTGAAAAACGAAACCCTTTTTCAGGATCAAACTTTTCAACAGCACGAATAAGGCCTAAATTACCTTCTTCAATTAAGTCAAGAAGAGCTAACCCTCGGTTCGTATAACGGCGAGATATTTTAACAACTAAACGTAGATTACTCTCTATCATCCGTTGTCTTGACGGGATATCACCTCGTAACGCTCTACGAGCAAAGAATACTTCTTCTTCAGCACTCAACAATGGAGAATAGCCAATTTCTCCTAAATAGAGCTGAGTTGCATCTAACGCACGCTGATTGACTCCTTCAATGAGTTCAATTTCATCTTGAGCGTCAGATTCATTTTCAGCCTCTTTTGTTGCGGCTGCTTCATCGAACTCTTCCATGTTCTCATCAATATCATCAGTATATAACTCGTCTACTCTTAGCGTACTTTGGCTCATCAGCTGCTCCTACCCTTGATAATTTAGGTAAACGACGCTCTTAATGAGATCGATTTACCAGTTTATCGCTGTGTCACGACACAACGGGTTTACTGATTTTCCCTTGTAACGAATTACAAAATAAAAAAATAACATAATCTGT
>NZ_CAWQOK010000081.1:0-2971 GCF_963896075.1 Proteus sp. G4415 | reverse complement strand
TTAAAAGAAATAAAGAAAGCTAATTGTTTATTTAATATCAATTTTTTCAGTAATTATTTTAATAAAAAGATCACGTTCTTTATTTTTAATATTACTATTCCAAATTACACCAATTTTCCATTGTGTGTATAACCCAGATAGAGGTAACAATGTGACTCTTTGTTTATCACAAATTAATTGCGCGCTTTTAGGCACTAATGCTATCCCTAATCCAGCCGCGACTAGCGCTAATTGGGTCTGAATATCTTGAGATTGCTGTAATAAACGCGGTGCTAGTTTATGCTGTTGTAAAAAAGCATGTATCTGCTGATACAGTTTTTTCCCTTTTTCTGGAGCAAGTAAAATAAGCCCTAATGAGTCGAAATAATGTAATGGGTTATAATCTGCCTCCAACACCGTAATATGTTGTGTTGCAATAGCTAACATCAGTTGCTCTTGTGTCAACGCTATCCCTTGTAAAGGGGGCATAACGGGTAAACGAGAAAAAGCCACATCAAGTTCACCCATTAATAATTTTTCTTCCATTTTATGAGAAGACATATCATCAATATTGACGCTAATATTTGGCTCAATTTGATTAAATCTCGCCAATAGTGAAGTAATAAAACTTAATGATGACAGACCGAATCCCGCATAAAGTGAGACTTTTTGTGGCTCAACTAATTGACGAGCTTGTTTTTCTAAAATATGGGATTCCCGTAATACCACTTGAGCTTGATTGAGTAAATATTGTCCTTCTTGCGTGAGCTTTGCACCATGGCGACCACGCTCAAACAACACGATATCCAGTTGTGATTCCAACGTTTTAATCTGTTTAGTTAATGCAGGTTGGCTAATACAAAGCTGTTTGGAGGCTTCACCAAAGTGCCCTGTATCAGCTAACACCACAAAAGCATTTAATAAACGTGTATCCATTATTTATCATCAAACCTATATTAGTTTCTTTTATTATTCTAACATAAAATAAATTAGTAAAATTAATATTAGGTGTTAATCTTTTGTCTGATAAATAATTATGCTCTTTTTATAATTATCTCTATTAGTCCTTGTTACCAAAACGAACGGAAATCGGATCTTGTTCATTACCTTGTCGAGTGGTGAGGATCTGATATAGCTCTGGTCTTCTGCCCGTTAACCAGCGTCTCCCTGTTGATTCAGGCAAAAGCGTTAAATCAATATCCGTAACGACCATATCGTCTTCTATCGCACAGCTTTCTTTTACAATACGTCCATAAGGATCGATAACCATCGCATTACCCGTTCTCACCTCTTCTTCATCACGCCCAACCCCATTACTGAAGATGATAAACATACCATTATCGTGAGCTCTAGCAGGTAACCAGCGCATTAGCCATCCTTTGCCATGTTCACCTTGAAAAGCAGCTTGTAACGCTTGTGGATCTTGCTGACGATTTTCCCACAACGCCATTGGAATAGGTTTCATGCTGTGTGGACTACGAGAGTGGGTTCCGCCAGTTTGATGAGGAGCCAATAAAATATCTGCCCCTAATAACGCCGTCGCCCGTGCGTTCTCAACTAAATTATTATCCCAGCAAATTAAAATACCCATTTTAATCCCCCATGGGGTATCAAATACGGTGTATTGATCTCCGCTACAAATAACCGGATGTTCAAATGCATGCAATTTACGATGTTTTTGTAATGAACCATCAGGCATACAAACAACCCAAGTATTATACAAATTATTATTGTTATCCCGTTCAATTAATCCAACACCAATAGCCATTGCATACTGTTGTGCTTTTTGTTTAATGGATTTTAATGATGCGCTATCAGCCAGTTTTTCACTTAATGCATAAACCTGTTGCGCCGGTAATTTAGGGACATGCCAGTATCCCGTGATACACATTTCAGGAAATACTAGAAGATTCACTTTTTCACTGGCAGCCATCTCAATAAACTGATGTATTTTGGCTAAATTATAATCTTTATCATTAGCCTTATGTTGTAGTTGTACGCTTGCAACACGTAATGTCGTTAATGGGTTCATAAACGGTTACCTCTACACTGTCTTATTTATCACCTTTTCACCTTTATTATCTAAACGTTTTTTTGTCCAAAATATAATCAATTATTTTCTATTTTTAATAACCTTTTGGAATGGAAAGGGATAAGCATCAGAAATGGCACGCTGTTATAGCGTTATTTTACGGAATAACACCCTAGTTTTCTGGCATCATAATAGTAATAAAAAGGAGTATTTATGTTGGCTAGAGCCTTGTTTATCCCTCTTTCATTCCCTTTACTCGCCTTATCTTGCTACTGTTGGGCAGGAAATGGTCTGGTGGATAGAACATGGACAGCTTCAGGAATGGATAGCTATAGTTATCGCCAAGCGCTAAGGCAGCCAACGGTTGGCTCACGTTATACTCTTTTTAATATTACACCCGATATGCCAACGCCAGGTGGCACGAGTCCTGTTGGTACTAAAGGAATTCGCTATATTGCGATGAAATATGGCCCTTATGGGCAACCTGAACACTATAAAACCTACCAAGTGATGTTCTCTCACTATTCCACCACCACCACACGTAAAGTTCGTTATTTAGGTGAGTTATATACCGTTGTCGGTGATATTTATTTAATCGATCCTGCTGCTACCACCAATGAATGGCAACGCGGTCGTAGCCAAATAGTTGAAGAGTATTATGAGATTTTAGATACACATGGAAATAGGACAGGCAAAGGATTGCGTTTTAACCGCTGGGATAGACCTATAAATATAACAAATTGGTCTACATATTAATATATATTTAATTTCTCATCTTTTTATTAATTCTCTCTTAATGTCAATATTGCTTTCTCTTCTATAATAGTTTTTTTATTCTATAAAGCTTATCTAGAAAGCCATTGATTCTATATAAAAAAATGATAATACAACAAAGAATATATCTGTATTCTTTTGTATTTTTGTTTTCTATAAATACATAAAAACATTAAGGCTAAATTA
>NZ_CAWQOK010000080.1:0-8783 GCF_963896075.1 Proteus sp. G4415 | reverse complement strand
TGTCTTTTTTTTCAGCTTATGCCAAATGCGACTCTCTTGTCCTCGCCATAAACGTTGAATATTGTCATGATGACGGTAAAGTACTAAGCATGATAATAGTGCAACGGGATAAGTGAATTCGGGTTTAAACCACCAGACATAAAATGGGGCAAGCAATGCACTGATAATAGCACCCAGTGAGGAATAGCCACTGAGTAAAACAGTTAGTAGCCAGGTTCCCGCAATCAGTCCGCTAAGATCCCAACCAATAGCAGCGATAGAGCCAAATGCAGTAGCAACCCCTTTTCCGCCTTTAAAGTGGAAAAAAACAGGGTAAATATGGCCTAGACAAGCCGCTATTGCGACAATACCGAGATAAAAGGGAGGCACATTTAGGTAATAGGCGAGCCAAACGGGGATCATCCCTTTTAGGACGTCACAGATAAGCACAGATGCCGCTGCAAGTTTACCACCAATACGTAGCACATTGGTGGCGCCAGGATTACCAGAGCCAAATTTTCTTGGATCAGGGAGTCTTGCCAGTCGGCAAATCAAAATCGCGCTGGAGATTGAGCCGCACAAATAGGCGAAGATGATCATTCCAAGTGCGTTAGCACTCATTTGTATTCTCCAATGTTGATGAACGTTCGTTAGACATGTATGGATAATACGCATATTTCATCGGAAGTGGTATCCGATGAGCAGAAAAAATAAGAGATGACGTGATGGATATCGTATTTATTGAACAATTATCAGTAATAACCACAATCGGTGTTTATGATTGGGAAAAAACCATTAAGCAAAAGTTAGTGTTCGATATCGAAATGGAGTGGGATAATAAGCGCGCATCCCAAACCGATGATGTTGCTCACTGTTTAGATTATGCCAGTGTCAGTCACGCCATAATAGAGTATGTGGAAAAGCGACGTTTTGAATTAGTCGAGCGTGTTGCTGAAGAAGTGGCACAGCTACTGATAACTCAGTTTTCTGTACCACGAGTCAAAATAAAATTAGCTAAACCAGGGGCGATAGCACAAGCCACCAACGTCGGGGTGATTATTGAGCGTTACGCTTAATATTTGCCACACACAATAGTTAAAGTCGCGATTTCCATTCTATTATCGCGACTTCTCTTTGTTTAGTTAATGCTTCTCGTATGGCACTGCCTTTTAAACCACGACTGACAATTGATTTAACATCAACTTGATTGGCAATCTTAAAGGCTTGACGAAAAAATATTCCTTGGGGATAAGGCAAATTTTCTGAACCTTGGCGTCCCCTTGCATCGGCCTCGCTAATTATAGCGAGTTGATCGATGCGTTCTGGTTTGCGCCAAGCATCAATCGCATCGAAAAGTCGAATTATTTTTGAGGGGCGCATTCTTTCTATGCGGTGGAGATGATCGTGATATTTGGCTGCCAGTTTGGCGAGATCACGTATCTGGTTAGGAATACGATAACGTTGGCACAGAGCCTCAACTAAAGGAACACCCGCAGGGCCATGTCCGTGATGGTGAGGCCAATTTTCTACCGGGGTAACACCTTTACCGAGATCATGACAAAGCGCGCTAAAACGTACCGCGATATCGTCAGTCAACCGGCTGGCCATGGCTAATACCATCATGGTATGAATACCCGTATCAATCTCAGGATGCCACTTTTTAGGGGCAGGAACGCCAAAGAGTGCATTAATTTCAGGGAAAAGTATTTTTAGAGCGCCACATTGATGTAAGATCTCAAAATAGACTTGTGGGGCTTGGCTGTGAAGTGCTTTTTCCGTTTCTTTCCACACTCGTTCAGCAGTGAGGGCATTTAATTCACCACTGTTTGTCATCTCTTGCATCAATGACATCGTCTCCGACGCTATTGTAAAACCTAAAGGAGCAAAACGAGCCGCAAAACGAGCGACACGTAGTACCCTTAATGGATCTTCACTAAATGCATCAGAAACATGGCGCAGTAATTTGGCATGAATATCATCAATGCCATGATAGGGATCGATATATTCACCTTTAGCAGAGTAAGCAATGGCGTTAATGGTTAAATCACGCCGTTGCAAATCATCTTCTAAGGTCACATCAGGGGCTACATAGCAGGTAAATCCCGTGTAACCTGAGCCTGATTTTCGTTCGGTACGCGCTAAAGCGTACTCCTCGTGAGTATCAGGGTGAAGAAAGACCGGAAAATCTTTACCCACTTGTTGGTAGCCTTGTTGTAATAGTGTCTCTGGCGTTGCGCCAACCACTACCCAATCTCTGTCTTTTACCGGTAAATTTAATAGTTGGTCGCGCACAGCACCACCAACAAGATAGATTTTCACGGGATCTTGATCCTTAATTGCCTGTGATTAATTCATCCAACGGTCATTACGCTTACGGCGACGAGGAATAATATGTGGCAATATTAAACCCAAAATAAGACCAGCACCGGCAACACCACCACCATACATAAACCACTGTAGGATGATATCACGCTGCCTATCATCTAATTGTTGATTAGCAAAATCGAGTTTTTTCTCAGCAACCGCTAATTTTGTTCTCATCTGCTCATTTTCTTTTTTCAAACCATTGATAATTTCATCGCTGTTTGACACTTTATTTTGCATGTCAATTGTGCGCTGGTTCCAGCTTTGGTCGATATTCGCTAATTTATCGCGTAGGGTTTGAATTTCTTTTTCCATAGCCGGAATGCGAGTGCGCATACTCGGTTGTGTACTTAATTGATTTTCTGGTAACCAAACTGTCCGATCTTTATCGTCTTTGATTTGCACATAACCTGTAGCGGCATTACGAGAAAGTACCGTAACTGTTGCCCCTGAACTTAATGAGCCAACAATACGGTATTGATTACCAGGGCCGCTGTGAACATAGGTGGATAATTCATCGGAAACATAACGAGTTTCTGCGTGTGAGCTCAGAGAAACGCCTAAGCCAAGTAAGGAAAGAAAAAGTAAAGGTAATTTTCGCATTATGTTTTCAACTTTTTTATCTATACAAGAGAATATTTTTACTGATACTAAAGAGTAAAGTTTGCGTAAGCAAATAGTAAACCAGAATGAGAACAGTCTTAACTGATAGAATATAGGGGTAATCTGCCTTTTATTCATTATTGTGAATAGACTACCATTTGCGAAATAACAATGCGTTAAATATTTTACTAATCGATTGATTTACTTAAGGGAAATAGAATGAGCCAATTAGAAACCGAACTCAAACTTAGTGCGATACCTGCCGCTATTCCTCAGATTATTCAGCGCATTCTGACTTTGCCATACCAGCATACACCACCGCATAAATTGACTAATCTTTACTTTGAAACCTCCGATAATCAGATGCGTAATTGGGACATGGGGCTACGTATCCGTGGTATTGACTCTCATTATGAAATGACAATTAAAACAGCGGGTAAAGTGGTTGCGGGGTTACATCAACGTCCAGAATATAATGTGGCATTAAATGAGCCAACCCTCGATTTAACCCGTTTTCCCGCAGAAATTTGGCCAGATAATACCGATTTAACGGCATTACAAGCACAATTAAAGGTTCTTTTTCATACCGATTTTCATCGTGAAATTTGGCTGGTGGATTATTTAGAGAGTCAAATTGAAGTGGTGCTAGATAAAGGCACCATTCGTACAGCGCAATATGAATTACCTATTGAAGAGTTTGAACTGGAGCTAAAAAAAGGCCAAGTGGCGGATGTGATTGATTTGGCGACTTTTTTAGGTGAACAAGGGGGATTACGACTTGCTTCACGCAGTAAAGCTGCCCGTGGTTATTATCTTGCTAAAGATAAGCCCGCATTATCGTTAAGTGTGGTCAATCTTGCACCTAATGACACAATAGCGGAACAACTGACTAAGTGGTTAGCGGCTATTCAAGCGTTAGAAGAAGCTATTTTTGCTAATCCGACGCCACCAACACTCACTATGCCCGCTATGTTAGCACTGTTTTCTGATTGGTGTAAAAAGCAGCCTCAGTTACCTGAATCAATGCAGCAAGCACTCGATAATCTTTCGTTGTTATCCTTTACCCGCGCAACGGATTATTATCATGTGTTATGGCTGAATTTTAAATTATCTGCAATGGCGTGGTTGCTGGCTATCGCTTAATTTTCTGACAATTGAGAGTTTATTATGTCTGCTAACAGTGTGTTTCAACAATTATGGGATAAAGCACAATGCACGTTTTCTACAAAGCTCAACGAGCTTGCCCCTTTTAGTGAGCGAGAGCAGCAATTTTTTGCCTTTAGCCCCTTTGCAACCGAGCATTTACGTGTCAATCCTCACTGGTTAACGGAAATCAGACAAACACCACCTGTTAGTGATGAGTGGCAAAATTACTCATCTCAATTAAAGCAACAACTCACTCATGTTGATAATGAAGATGACTTGATGGCCATTTTACGACAGTTCCGCCATCAACAATTAGTGCGTATTGCCTGGTCACAATTTTTCCAACTCTGTGATACACCCTGTACGCTCAAACAATTGAGTGTACTCGCGGAAACCTTGATTAGTGTCGCCAAAGATACGCTATATCAGCAATGTTGCCAACAATGGGGAACGCCTTGTGATAGTGAGGGAAAACCTCAGCCATTACTTATTTTGGGAATGGGCAAGTTAGGTGGATTTGAACTGAATTTCTCTTCTGATATCGATCTTATTTTTGCTTATCCTGAAAATGGTGTGACTCAAGGTGGGCGACGTGAATTAGATAATGCTCAGTTTTTTACCCGATTAGGGCAAAAACTGATTAAAGTGTTAGATCAACATACAATAGATGGTTTTGTTTATCGTGTAGATATGCGTTTACGTCCTTTTGGCGAAAGTGGCCCTTTAGTGATGAGCTTTGCCGCGCTTGAAGATTATTATCAAGAGCAAGGGCGTGATTGGGAGCGCTATGCGATGGTAAAAGCGCGTGTTTTGGGGGCAGAAAAAAAAGAGTATTGCCAAATCTTACGCCAAATGTTGCGCCCTTTCGTTTATCGTCGCTATATCGATTTTAGTGTGATCCAATCTCTTCGTAATATGAAATCGATGATAAGTCGTGAAGTACGTCGTCGAGGGATGATTGATAATATAAAGCTTGGGGCGGGGGGGATCCGTGAAATTGAATTTATTACTCAGGTTTTTCAATTAATTCGTGGCGGTAGAGAGCCTGAGCTACAAAGTCATTCACTATTAACAGTGCTTAATGTCATTGCTAAATTGGAATTACTCTCTGCACAAGAAACATCACAGTTAGCAGATAGCTATCTTTTCTTACGTCGATTAGAAAATCTTCTTCAATCTATTGCGGATCAACAAACACAAAGGTTACCTGACAATCTTGAAGATAAGGCACGACTGGCGTTTGCGATGGGATTTGACGATTGGCAAATGCTCTATCAACAAATTAACCAAAAAATGCAGGCTGTTTCCGTTATTTTTACGCAACTGATTGGCGAAGATGATGAAAATGAAGATGAAGAAGATGTCAGCGAATTTAAGCGATTATGGTTATTAGGGCGTTTACCTGATAGCGCAACGCTTTTTCATCAAGGGCTAACGGCAGAAGATAGGCAAGCTATTTGTCAAACACTGCAACTGTTTCGCCAAGATATCAGTAAACGTACTATAGGGCCTAGAGGGCGTGACGTGCTTGATGCGCTAATGCCTAAGTTATTGGCTAAAGTGTGTCTTCAACCACAAGCGTTGGTGATCTTACAGCGTATCACCCCGTTGTTATTGGGCATTGTAAGTCGAACCACTTATCTAGAGTTAATGCAAGAGTCTGATGAGGTATTAACCCACGTAGTGCGCTTATGTGCTGCATCACCGATGATTGCTGAACAATTAACACGACATCCATTATTATTGGATGAATTACTCGATCCTCATTCCCTCTATCAACCATTACCATTAAATGCCTATCAGGACGAATTACGTCAATATTTATTGCGTGTGCCAGAAGAAGATGAAGAGCAACGTTTAGAAGCATTACGCCAATTTAAACAAGCCCAGCTATTGCGTATTGCCGCAGAGGATATTGCAGGGGTATTACCGGTGATGAAAGTCAGCGATCACCTAACCTATTTAGCGGAAGCCATTATCCATGCCGTTGTTCACCAAGCATGGTCCTATATGGTGAAACGCTATGGGGAACCTGCGCATTTAGCGCAACGAGACGGTTTAGGTTTTGCGGTCGTTGGGTATGGCAAATTAGGGGGCTGGGAATTAGGGTATAGTTCTGATTTAGATTTGGTTTTTTTATTAGATTGCCCAATGAATATTCTGACAACGGGGGCAAAACAGATTGATGCTCGCCAATTCTATTTACGTTTAGCGCAGCGTATTATTCATCTATTTAGCACCAGAACCTCTTCCGGCGTGTTATATGAAGTAGATGCACGCTTACGTCCTTCCGGTGAATCAGGTATGTTGGTAAGTACTATTCAAGCCTTTGATGAGTACCAGAAAAATGAAGCTTGGACTTGGGAGCATCAAGCATTAATTCGTGCAAGAATGATTTATGGCGATGACCAATTACAGCAGATGTTTGCACGTACTCGCCATGAAACACTATGTTTAGCTCGTAACGCAACTGTACTACAGCAGGAAGTGCGTGAGATGCGCCAAAAAATGGTACAGCATTTGGCACCCACTCAAAGCAATACATTTGATTTAAAAGCCTCATCAGGGGGGATCACTGATATTGAGTTTATCGCACAATATTTGGTATTGCGCTTTTCACATCAATATCCGGCTTTGACCCGTTGGTCTGATAATGTGCGAATTTTGGAATTAATGGCAAAATACCAAGTGATGAGTGAACAAGAGGCTCAGTTATTAACTCAAGCTTATGTCACCCTACGTAATGAGCTTCATCATCTTGCATTACAAACATTACCTGCGGTTGTTGATGGAGATTGTTTTATTACAGAACGGCAATGGGTATTGAGTAGTAAACAAAAATGGTTAGATGAATAAACGCTCTTTTTTGTTCACACTATTCTGATGAGTTTCGCTTTTTGCGTAACAAGTTATGGTATTATTTCGGCTTATTTTTGAAAATAATGTGGAGTATGGGATGAAAGTAACGCTGCCGGATTTTAATAAAGCCAATGTGCTGGTTGTCGGTGACGTCATGTTAGACCGTTATTGGTATGGTCCTACAAGTCGGATCTCACCAGAAGCACCTGTGCCTGTGGTAAAAGTAGATACCATAGAAGAGCGTCCGGGTGGTGCAGCTAACGTTGCAATGAATATTGCTTCTTTAGGGGCTAATTCTCGTTTGGTGGGGTTAACCGGCATCGATGAAGCGGCAAAAGCATTAAGCAATACATTAAGTCAGGTTAATGTGCGTTGTGATTTCGTCTCTATTGCGACACATCCAACTATTACTAAATTACGTGTCCTATCACGTAACCAACAACTTATCCGCCTTGATTTTGAAGAGGGATTTAGCAATGTCTCTCCAGAGCCAATTTATGAGCGTATTCAACAAGCATTACCCTCAATGGGTGCCTTAATTTTATCGGATTATGCTAAAGGTGCACTTTCTCACGTACAGCAAATGATCCAATTAGCTAAAAAAGCAGGTGTGCCGGTACTAATCGATCCTAAAGGCAGTGATTTTGAACGCTACCGTGGTGCCACACTATTAACACCGAATATGTCAGAGTTTGAGCAAGTGGTGGGCGTTTGTCATACAGATGATGAGCTAGTAGAAAAGGGCACTCAACTAGTAAAAGATTTAGCACTTGATGCACTATTGATCACTCGTTCAGAGCGGGGCATGAGTTTATTACAAGCCAATGAAGCGCCATTGCATTTACCCACTCAAGCACAAGAAGTTTATGATGTGACAGGGGCGGGAGATACGGTTATCGGCGTGCTTGCTACTGCATTAGCTGCAGGCAAACCATTAGCGGAAGCGTGCTTTCTTGCCAACGCTGCAGCTGGTGTGGTTGTGGGGAAACTGGGAACGTCAACGGTTTCTCCTATTGAGCTTGAAAATGCTATTCGCGGGCGTGCTGATAACGGCTTTGGTATTATGGAAGAGTCACAACTCAAACAAGCGGTTGCTTTAGCGCGTCAACGTGGTGAGCGCATAGTGATGACAAATGGTTGTTTTGATATTCTTCATGCTGGGCATGTTAGTTATTTAGCTAATGCACGTAAATTGGGTGATCGCCTGATTGTTGCGGTAAATAGTGATGCATCAACTAAACGATTAAAAGGTGAAAGTCGCCCAGTAAACCCATTAGAGCAACGAATGACCGTATTAGGCGCGTTAGGGGCGGTTGATTGGGTTGTCGCGTTTGAAGAAGATACCCCACAGCGTTTAATTGCATCAGTATTGCCTGATATTTTAGTAAAAGGTGGCGATTATAAACCCGAAGACATTGCTGGCAGTAAAGAGGTGTGGGCTGCGGGTGGTGAAGTGAAAGTACTTAATTTTGAAGATGGTATTTCCACAACTAATATTATTAATGCCATTAAAAAGAAATAATTAAGCTGTTTATTATAATTGAAAGGGCACTCTAATGAGTGCTTTTGTTGGATGTACTTGCCGTTTATGTTGGAAATGGCTATAATATAACCATACTCCTGACTAGCGAGTTATCTCCAGTCATAAAGGGAGTCCCTAAAGGCAGTATAAATATATTAGAAAGGGTGAAGAGAGATTCTTCACCCTTTCTAATATATAGGGGGAAAGAATATGAAATTAGAGGAAGTCTTTAATTTTTATTTTAATGGAAAAGAGAGTTTCGAACAATTTTATACATTATCTTTAAATGATCATATTAAAGAATTTAATT
>NZ_CAWQOK010000079.1:0-2460 GCF_963896075.1 Proteus sp. G4415 | reverse complement strand
AAACATTTTGTGATATTCTAAATTAGATGAAAAATAATAAAATATTTTCAATAACATCATAATTTGATTAAACAGACTAAAATAAAAGAAAATACTTAATTTTAAAACTTAAATAATAATTTAAAAGGGGTATCATAATCCTCTAATTTAATAATTCATTATTCATTCACGAAAAGGAAGAGTAAAATGAAAAAGAATTTTCTCTATTTTACCTTACTAGCGGCTATATCAACATCAGCACTGGCTGTAACACCTTCAGCTCAATTACAGATCAATGGGGATATAAAACCACCAACTTGTACAATCAATAGTTCTAACAATACAGAAGTTGTCTTTGACTATGGCCGCATATCGCCAAGCTTGATACCACAATCTTCAAACTATCAATATGTGGATATGAAACCAGAAACAAGCATCAGTATTGAATGTGATGCTAAAACTTATTTGACTTTTATACCTACTGATACATATGGTGATGTAGATCTTGATTATAATACTAGTTTTGATAGTGCTTGGTTTCGCTTAGTTGATAAAGCCAACCCAGATAAAGCTGTTGGGGCTTCATTTTTTAATTGGAAAGATGCAACTGTTGACGGAAAAACGGCTTTTATAAGCCGAGCAACACCTAAAACAGCTGAAGTGGGGGTGTCTGTCTTAGTTAAAAATAATATTCATGGGTGGACATCAGAGCAACAAGAGGATGTATCCGCCGCATCTCTTAAATTAGTCTCAGGTGAAATCTTTACCACAAAATTTATACCAGGAATATCATCTCATACATTTATTCTTTCTCGTGATAAGCTAGCTAAAAAAGCGATAGATATTAGTAATGGACTCGATTTTATTGGTGAGGCCGTATTAACATTCTCTTTCGGTGTTTAAAAAGTTTAACAAAAACACTCTCACTATATTAACAAGCTATTAGCTTGTATACATTAAACGGGTAGGAGCCTTCTTTATTTTATTCCCCTCCCGTTTATTGCTTTAATTTTTTATGACTCATTCAATTAACCTACTAATTTTATATTTATCATTTTTATTACGATCTACTGTGACAATATAAAAATATAGAAATAGCTATTAAGGCAGTATTATCATTGATTACAAAATAAACCTTGCTAACTCAATGACTAAATACCTTGATCCCCCCACCACAAAAACGGTACTATACGGACACTGAGAAACAGTTAAGCACCCTCTCGCAAAATGTTCCCTTAGTTAAATGGATATAACGAGCCCCTCCTAAGGGCTAGTTACAGGTTCGATTCCTGTAGGGAACGCCAATTATAACAACCTATCATTTTACCCACTGTTTATTCTCGCTATAAAGAATAGGTTATTTATTAACAACACCCAATGAGAGTTTGGTGATTTAATAAAGCCTTATCAAAAATAATAACCTTTATTGTCGATAATTTGGCCTAAATTCCTATTTCACTGTCTGCACCACAGAAGTAAATCAAATCTATATTCGGTAGCTTATATCACCTGTTATGGACAGGAGAATTTAAATGATACTTTGGCTGATCTCTTTTGGCTTAATTTCAGGTATTACTACATGGTTATTTGGTTTTGGCGGTGGTTTTGTTACTGTGCCCCTACTCTATACTCTCATTCTTACACTTTGGGCGGGTGATAGCTTAGCGGGTGAACATGCTATGCAAATTGCTGTGGCTACCTCTGCGCTCATTATGCTGTTTTCCGCTATTATTACGACCCTAAAACACCATAAGGCGAAAAAAATAGATTGGAAATTAATTATGATCTTATTTTGGGGGATTGCATTCGGTGGGATCTTCGGTGCCTTACTTGCCTCATCCGTCCAAGGTGAATGGATCCGATGGATTTTTATTGGCTATCTATTCCTTACTATCTTAGATTGCTATTTTCGCCCCGGATTTATGGCGCCACGCAAAGAAATACAAAAAGTAACCAACAAAAAAGAAGCGTTAACTGGCACTATTATTGGCATTATTGCAGCTTTTTTAGGTGTAGGTGGAAGTGTTATGACCGTACCTTTATTACGCCGTAGAGGTATGTCAATGACTCAATCGGCTGCAATGGCAAACACATTGACATTCCCTTTAGCATTAACGGCAACACTCACTTATATCTTATTGTCTTTCACTACCCCGTTAGGGGATAGCGCTGGATTTGTTGGCTATATTTGGATAAAAGCAGCCGTTATTCTAATCTGTAGTACATGGATAGGATTAAAAATAGCTGAACGTTTTTTATCACGTATACCGGATAAATGGCATGCGAGAGTTTATCCGCTGTTATTGATATTGGTGTTAGTCGTTATGCTGAACTAACCCGCTAACATACCTCTGGACAAGGCAATTCTTATCTATCTGTATTGCCTTTAATATTTCACACAAAAGTGAAATTGTTACATTTACTCGACTCAATAGTAGCGTATTTTGACACCCTAGATACAACCCAATAACCATTAATATA
>NZ_CAWQOK010000078.1:0-14585 GCF_963896075.1 Proteus sp. G4415 | reverse complement strand
AATAGATTATTATGTCTTATTTGTGTCTATTTTCTCGTAATTTTAGAATTAATCACTGTCTTAAAACGACTATTCAAATCAGATAATCAATTAACTCCCTGATACAAATAAAATGAGTATATTTACCTACTCTTATTTAGTGTTTTATTATGAGGTTTTTAATTCGTTAGAAATTTTTGAATAATTGATTTTATTAATCTCATAAAGTAAATTAAATGCAAATACAGTTGAGGAAGTGAATTTTGGAAATAAATAATTTCTCATTGAATTTTGAATATATTTCAGAAAGAAAAATATTTTGTCATTCGATTGGATATGAACTTTTTCTTTTAAGGCAACGTAATTCTATGACGGGGGCTGAGTTAGGAAAATTATTGAATATCTCTCAACAACAAATTTCTCGTTATGAACGAGGAATAAATAAAATACCTATTGATATACTTTTTCACATACTAAATATATTTGATATTTCAATAAGTGATTTCTTTGAAAAGGTTTCCAAAAGAGTTATCACATTAAAATATAAAATAAAATATGATTCTGATAATAATATTCCATTCTTTGAGAATATTATTTAAATGTAAGATAAATAATATTATTGGTGGCAAGTATATTAAGTATATCAATGAATTAATAGGGATTTTATTTAAAATTAAAACCCTATTTATTTAATGTTTATTAAATTACCCTTATTAAGGCAGTTAACACTTTATCATATAATTAGTATATGGATTCAAATATTGTTATCTAATATAGATTTACTATTTTAATTTATAAGTGAAGTTGTTGTGTATATTTACCTGTAATGTAAAAGGAAAAGTCAATGCTTAAAAAAAAGATGTTAGTTAAAGCTCTATTTACAGTATCTGTTTTATCACTGAGCGGTGTTGCTTCTGCTGCGACTATTGTTAATGGTGGTAAAATTAATTTTACTGGAGAAATTGTTAATGCTGCATGTGTTGTTAGTACAAAATCAATAGATCAAACTGTTAATATTGGACAATATCGTACCGCACAATTTGATAGTGTAGGGAAAACAGTTGGTAATACTGATTTTTATATCAATTTAGAAGCTTGTGATACGACTGTCGCACAGAATGCCTCAGTTTCATTTTCAGGTGTAAGTGATTCAAATGATAAAACAGTATTAGCTGTAAGCAATATTACAACAGGTGGTGCGGGTGCTGCGACGGGCGTTGGTATTGAAATTACAGACCATACAGGAAAAGTGTTACCACCAGACGGCTCTGTTTTTTCTACAGCAAAACAGTTAATTGATGGATCAAATACACTTAACTTTGTTGCACGTTATAAATCTACATTAGATACCGTTACCCCTGGTCATGCTGATGCTGATGTAACTTTCAAAATGCAATATGAATAAATAAATTGGATTAATTTAAAGTATGACCTGATAAAGGTCATACTTTTATATCGAGGGAAATATGAAATATAGTTTAATATATTCTATTGTCCTATTTTTTACTCTTTCATTTACAGCCTATTCTAATGACAGGGAAAATATTTCTTTAGACGATGGTATTGTGACTTTTAAAGGGGGAATTGTAGAGCCTGCTTGTACAGTATCTTCTGAAAGTGAATATCAAATTGTTGATCTTGGTGTTATTAGTAGTAACCAATTTCATGGAGTAGGAAGTCACTCTATAAAAATCCCATTTTTTATTAAATTAATGGGATGTAATAAAAGTATTACGGATAAAGTCAGTATAATTATTATAGGTGATGTAAACAATAATGATAAACGATTATTTAGCATCACCGATCAACAAAATTCAGCTTCAGGATTAGGTGTTGCATTATTTAATGATGAAGGTGAAATAATTATTCCTAATAAATTCAATAAGTATAAATTTATTGAAGAGAATGAATTAAAACTAAAATTTAAAGCAAGTTATCTGGCAACGAAAGAAAACGTTATCGGTGGAAAAGCTGACAGCGTAGTTTGGTTTGTTTTCAATTATCAATAAATAAACCTATCATTTGAGGTTAATATGCATTTAATATCTAAACACTTTATTGCGTTATTTTTTCTCTTCAGTTTTTCATCGCTATCATATGCGGGAGGTGTTGCATTAGCTGCAACACGCATAGTCTATCCTATGGATGCAAAACAGACGTCAATTACTCTTAATAATACAGATAAAAGATTACGCTTTTTAGTGCAATCATGGATTGATGATAGCCAAGATCAAAAAAGTAATGAATTTATTGTTACACCACCACTGTTTGTCAGCAAACCAGAAAGTGAAAACAAGCTAAGAATAATTTATGCTGGTAAGGCATTACCAAATGATAGAGAAAGTTTGTTCTGGTTAAATACAAAAGCAATCCCTGAAATTGAGCGAGAAGAAATAAAAGATAAAAATATATTACAGCTAGCAGTATTATCTAGAATAAAAATTTTTATTAGACCTCAAGGATTAAATTTTAACATAGAGGATGTACCTAATAGTCTTGAGTTTAAAAAATCACAAGGAAACATAATAGTAAATAATCCTTCACCTTATTACGCGACATTAATTAATTTAGAAGCTGATAATGAACAGCTAAATAGTATTATGGTTCCTCCTATGGGAACAGTAATGATTAAAGTCAGCAAGCCTAACTATAGTCAAATATCTTATCAAACTATTAATGATTATGGTGCTAGTACACCCAAAGTAACGAAACAGATTGGTAAGTAATGCTATAACATTCATTAATGATAAGGCTTTATTATGCTAAAATCTAAAACTATATGTTTTAATTTATATATCTTTTTAGGTACATGCTTTTCTGGTGTGGTGTATGCGGATAGTTTTTTTAATCCTAACTTAATTTCAAATATTGATAATGAAGTAGCAGATTTATCTCGATTTGATAAAGGTGAAGGCCAACCTGAAGGAATGTATTCAGTAGAAATTTATGTAAACGATGAATATGTTGAAACAAAAAATTTAATATTTTATGAAAGCGATGCATCATCCGATGATACAGGTTTATTACCTTGTATAGATAATAAAACTTTGACAAATTTTGGAATAACTTTAACTGAAAATAGCAAAAAGAAATCAGAAGAGGTAGAAAGTAAAGATAGTGCTTGTGAGAATATTTTAGATAAAATAAAAAACTCAAGTGTTAAATTCGATTTTGAAGGACAAAAATTATTTTTAAGTATTCCACAAATAATGTTTAAAAATAATGTTCGTGGCTTTATCCCACCTGAAAAATGGGATAATGGGATTAATGCGTTTTTACTAAATTATAATTTCACAGGAAGAAATAGTAAGAACTTTAAGGATAACGTTGATAATAATAATTATTTTTTAAACTTAAATCCTGGTATTAATCTTGGTTCATGGCGATTTAGAAATGAAAGTTCATGGAACTATGCCAGTGGTGAAAGTAAGCAAAATAAATGGAGGAATATAAGAACATATGTACAAAAACCTATTATTCCATTACGTGCTGAATTAACCCTTGGTGACTCTTTTTCTAATGGAACCATTTTTGATAGTCTTGGTTTTAGAGGGATTAAGCTAGAATCTGATGATAATATGTTGCCTGATAGCATGAGAGGATTTGCACCTACGATAAAGGGTATTGCGAATAGCAATGCTATTGTTACAGTCAAGCAGAATGGTTTTGTTATTTATCAAATTTCTGTACCTCCAGGTGCATTTGAAATAAAAGATCTCTATGCCACATCAAGTAGCGGTAATTTAGATGTCACAATCAAAGAGAATAACGGTAAAATTACACAATTTGTTGTACCTTATTCAAATGTGCCTATTTTACAACGTGAAGGACGCTTAAAATACGAATTGATTGGAGGGGAATTTCGTAGCGGAGCAGATTATCAAGATAAACCTAATTTTGGTCAATTAAGTTTAGTATATGGCTTACCTTATAATATGACGTTATATGGAGGAAGCCAATTTTCAAATAATTATCAAGCCTATGCGATTGGTTTAGGTGGTAATCTAGGCACCTTTGGGGCGATATCAGCAGATGTAATACAGGCGAATAGTATATTGCCAAACGATGAGCATAAAAAAGGGCAGTCATTCCGATTACTCTATGCTAAATCGATTAATAGCACAGGCACTAACTTTCAAATAATGGGGTATCGATATTCAACGCAAGGCTACTATACCCTAAATGAAGTTAGTTATAAAAAAATGGCAGGGCGTGAAATAGTAACAGATAATGGAATAATAAGAGATGAGGATAACTTATCTAACTACTATAATTTAAATTATTCTAAAAAAGGGAGGTTTCAACTTAATATAAATCAGCAAATTACCAATAATAGTTCTTTGTATATTTTAGGCTCTTACCAAAACTATTGGCGCACAACTGAAACTGAACAGTTATGGCAACTGGGTTATAATGCTAATATTGATAGGATAAATTATAGTCTTAGTTTATCGAAATTAAAATCACCGGGTATGCGTGGTGATAATAAAAATGTAGCTTTTAATATATCAATTCCTCTTAATGATGTATTTAACCAACAAACTGTAAGTGACTTACATTCAAGTAGAAATAGTATGTATGCTGTTTACTCAATGAATAGAAGCGATGACAATGTTTGGGTCAATCAAGTGGGACTAACAGGAACTCTCCTTGAAGACAATAATTTAAATTATAATATTCAACAAGGATATACGCATAATGGTTCTGGTTATTCAGGAATGGTTTATGCTAATTATAAAGGTAAATATGCTAATATAGGTAGCGGATATAATTATAGTAATGATTGGCATGAGTTTAATTATAGTTTAAATGGTGGTGTTGTTGCTCATGCAGGAGGTATTACTTTAACTCAACCTTTAGGGGATACCAATATTCTTATTAAAGCAAATGATGCTAATAATATTAAAGTAGAAAATGCAAATGGTATATTAACTGATAATAATGGTTATGCTGTCTTACCGTTTGCTTCAACATATAAAAATAATCGAGTTTCATTAGATGTTAATTCATTAGAAGAAAATATTGAATTAGAAAATACGATTATTAATGTAGTTCCTACTAAAGGGGCATTGGTTGAAGCTAATTTTAAAACGAATATTGGCTATCGAGCAATGGTTACATTAAGCAAAAAAGATGGCGCTATTATACCTTTCGGTGCGATGGTTGTTGATGAAGAGCGTTCCGTAAGTGGTATTGTTGGCGATAATGGGAATGTTTTTATCTCTGGTTTAGCACCTGTTGGTAGGCTAAAAGCAAAATGGGGAAAAATGGCTGATCAACAATGTATATTTGATTACCAAATTAATGAGAAGTCATCAAAAGAAAAAGGTATCTATTTTATTTCTTCCACATGCCAATATTAAAAACAAGCATATTTACGGATTTTATTATGATTAGAATAGTATTGTTTACAATAATAGCCATTATTTCAAATAATGCAGTCGCTGTGAGCTGTGTCAGTGGTTGTAATGCGAATGAATATTCCACGCTTAGTGGACAACTATCAAAGACGGAAAATAAAGTCGGTGTTACTAAAGATGCTTCTGATATTACTTTGTCCAATCGAATTACATTAAGATGGAATGCGGGGCAAGCGCAAACATGGGCGACATATTCCAATGGTAATATTCCTAGTGCAAATACCAGCAATAATGATTGGATTTATTCTAAGATAGATGACTATATTTCTGTTGCGTTAAGAATGACTAATAATTGTAGAACAATTTATGTTCCTTATAATGTACCTACGCTAAGCTCTACTTGTGGTGCCCGTACTTATACTGAAAACGAAGAAAGCGTCGTTTCTGTAAGAAAGTATCAAACCAGAATAAAAATTGACAAGGCTATTATTTCTGGTACCTATGTAAAAAATATTTTTGTAGGCGAATTTGGTTTTTGCCAACCACAGAATTGTGCGACTAAACAAATTATCATTACAAAGCTATTTTTAAATCTTTCAATGACAGTTCCACAATCTTGCGTTATTAATTCAGGGCAAGTGTTGAATATTGATTTTGACAATATTCCTGCATCAAGTTTTAAAGTAGCAGGGAAAAAAGCCGAAGGAGTTAATACGGTTTCTAGAAACTTAAGTATTCAATGTGACAATATAGATGCCAGTGCTGATTTAACAATGCGATTACAAGCAGATTCAGTTCAAGGTAATGCTATTGTTTCTAATAATAAAAGTGTTGGCTTTGTGGTTGCTAATTCAAGTGGATCTGAATTAACACCTAATGATTTATCAAGTTTTATTCCTTTCAGACTCAACCAAAATGCTGATGCTAATGTCACGATTAATGTTTATCCCGTAAGTATTGATGGAAAAACACCAACTGAAGGCGCTGTCACATCAAGTGGCTTTCTAAGAGTTGATTTCCCTTAATTTTAATAGGCTAATATCATGAATGAGTTATTACATACTAGAAAAATAATGCGCTTTCTATTATGGGGAATGCTACTTTTTAGCGGATATACAGTATTTTTTACTAAAGATGCAACAGCAGAATTAGCTAATACAAATATTGTTATAAAAGCGAACATTGTGGCAAATACTTGTAGAGTCAGCCCTGATTCGCTAAATAAATTTGTTGACTTAGGGGTTTGGGGAACAAAAGATTTTCAGCAAAAAAATACAACAGAGCCAGTAAAGTTTACACTTAACTTAACTGATTGCAGTATTGTTACTAGCGGTGTAAAAGTAATGTTTAGTGGTGATACTGACAGTAAGGATAGTACCTTGTTTAAGTTGGCAGAAAAAAATGCGGCTCAAAATATAGGTATTGCTATTTTAGATAAAAATCAGAATAAAATATTACCGGGAAAAAGTAGTATGATTTACCCTGTAGAGACAACTAATAATATTTCTCTCGATTTTTATGCGCAATATATCGCAACTAATAAGGACGTAGTTGGGGGAAGTGCAAATGGTGAAATATTATTTTCTTTAGAATATCTGTAAATAACAAGGGAACTGTGTCGTTCCCTTTTAAATACATTTATAACTATTGGTTGTAGAGGATTATATCCATCCTTTAGTTCTAAACTCTTTTAACGTCGCGACAAAATAACTCATCTCCTCAGGGGTTCCTAAGGTCAAACGGCTCCAACCTAATGCGGGAGGAAACTCACGTCCTACCATAATATTTGCCGCTTTCATTCTCTCTTGATAAGTTTTCACATCACCTTTGACTTTATGAAAAATAAAGTTGGCGTGAGAAGGTGCATACTCGATATTTAAGGCGTTTAAAGTATCAACCACCATTTGTCGTGATACATCAATTGACTTGCGACTATATGCCACAAAAGCGTGATCTTTTAACGAGGCTAATGCGCTAACAGCACCGGCAGTATTGGTATTATCAATAGAAACGAAACTATCTACTTCACTAATTACCTCAGGGACTGCCACACCATAGCCTACCCTTAATCCAGCTAATGCATAAATTTTTGAAAATGTACGGGTAACAATCAAGTTTTTATAACCTTGAGCAACTAATGCTATCGCACTGGTAAATTCAGGTGTTGTCACAAATTCAGCGTAAGCTTCATCAATAATAAAAAAGACATTTTCTTTTGCTGAGGTGATCCAATTTGTTAATGCCGCTGTTGGTGTCAGCATTGCGGTTGGGTTATTAGGATTGCACAGATATACCATGCTAATACCATCAAATGCTTGTGCTTTTTTCTGCATGGCGGTTAAATCAAAAGCCAATGTGTTATCAACCGGCACTTTTACGATATTGACACCTAAAGGTTCAGCATAAAGTTCGGCATAATTAAACGTTGGATCAGGCACAATTAGTTGTGCCGCTTTACCTGCTTTTTGCGCTTTATTAGCCACATATTGTACGGCTGCTTGTATGGTTTCAGAGGAGCCATTACCTAGAGTGATGTGTTTGACTGATAGCTTAAATTCTTCACCTAATGCACTGATAAGTGCGCTTCGCGCATCATCTGGATAGCGAAAAGCATGGGGAAGTGCATCAATAATCGCCTGTTTGGCATTGGATGACATGCCTAGCGAGTTTTCATTAAAGTTTAACAGTAAAGGATTTTCTGCATTAAATAGCTGTTTAGGGTTTGAAGTTTCTGCGGCATAGGCAGCGCTAACAAACGAACTTAATGAAAGTCCCCCGATCACTAAGCTTGATGATGTTAAAAATGAACGACGATTCATGTGATGTTTCCCAAGTAAATTATTCTACATTTTTATTGTTTATGTAGATTACTAAAAAAACACAATAAGTAAATAAATATGTTTTAATTTTGATTATTTATTCACTGTTAGGTCAGTTTTTAGGAATTAGCTTAAGCATGTCAATATGAAATAAAGTCAGAAAATAGCGATGTATTGCATGAGGTGTGTGATGCAGGCTAATAAAAAAGGGAACCGATAAAACGGGTTCCCTTGAGAGATAAGATAGCTCAGTCGCTAATTAATTTGATTCTGGAAATGTTAATGTTGCACCGGGCGCTTCACGACTTAAGTGAATAAAGTTTAAGTGTTTTTCATATTGGTCGAGAATATCACTGATCACTTGCTCCTTGGTGTAGTCCATTAAATCGTTACCCTGTGAACCTTCCCATAAATAGGTTTCTAGCCGGTAATAATGGGATTTTCCTCGACGAGCACGATAAGTAAATGCAGGTACTGAATATTTTTGTGGCCATATTTGATAAATAAAATGCTGCTCTTGGCCTAAATCAACCACTAATTCTAAATGGTTTAAACGAGGCTCTTCTTCCAGCGGGTAAAGATTAAACGAGACATTTGCACCACGTAATGACAGCTCATTAGCCACATCTTGCATCGCTGGGGTACAAACTAAATCTAACATCCGTTGGGTATAGGTAGTACCTGGGAAATTCATCACTCGACCTAGACGCTGTTTCCAGTTCATGGTGGTGTTACCATAAAGAGGTGCTGGCGCATTGGTGTTTAATGAACTGACGCGTCTAAAATCTTCTACTTTTAATGACTTATATAGTCCTGCCATAATAAAGAAAATAACAAAGCTAAAAGGTAATCCCATAATAACCGTGGTATTTTGCAAAGCAGAAACCCCGTCTGCCATTAACATACCTAATGTTAATAGACCAATAGCGATAGACCAGAATATGCGCAGCCAATTTGGGGCATCATTATTTATATCACTCAGTTGAGAAGTGAAATTACCTAAAACTAATGAACCGGAGTCTGCCGAGGTTACATAGAAAAGTAATCCTGTAATAGTCGCTACGGAAGCGGTTAAACCAAATCCCGGATAGAGTTCAAGTAGAGAATAAAAGCCTTTTTCTGGTGAGGCTAATACTGTTTCAGCAAAGGTTTGATTACCGTGGATCACTTCATAAAGTGCACTATTACCAAAGATAGACAACCATAATAGCGTGAATACAAAAGGGATGATCAAGGTGCCTATAACGAATTGACGGATAGTTCTCCCCCTTGAGATACGTGCTAAAAATAAGCCCACAAAAGGTGACCAAGCAACCCACCAAGCCCAGAAGAAAAGTGTCCAGCTATTCATCCAATCCGTCGGTCTATCAAAAGCAAAGCTATTTAGTGTCATTCCTAAGAATCGATTTACATAATCACCGACATTAAGTACTAACGCATTTAATAAAAATTCAGTATCACCAGCAAATAGGATAAATAAAATTAACCCTAAAGCGAGTAATACATTTAATTCTGAAAGAATACGTATGCCTTTATTGACGCCTGATGTGGCTGAGATCACCGCCATAATTACGGAAAGTAGAATTAAACCACCTTGTACACCTAACCCTTGCGGTAAATCGAAGAGAACTTTCAACCCATAATTAAGTTGTACTACGCCAATACCTAAGGTGGTGGCAATACCAAAAATAGTACCCAATACGGCAGCAATATCGACAGTATGACCGATGGGACCATAAATACGATTACCAAAGATAGGATAAAGTGCAGAGCGGATGGTCAAGGGTAAATTATAACGATAACTAAAATACCCGAGTGCAATACCAATCAGTGCATACATAGACCAGCCCGTCAGGCCATAGTGGAATAATGTCCACACCATCGACTGACGGGCTGCTTCTATTGTTTCACCTTCGCCAGTAGGCGGTAGCATATATTGGGTAATAGGCTCAGCGACTGAGAAAAACATTAAGTCAATCCCGATCCCCGCGGCAAACAACATAGCAGACCAGCTTAATACACTAAATTCAGGCTTTGATTGTTCTGGGCCTAATTTAATATTACCAAAGCGAGATGTGGCAACGAAAATAACGAAAACAATGTACAAAGTTGCCGCTAATAAATAGTACCAACCAAAGGTTTTTGATACCCAACCTAGTGTTTTAATGATCCACGCATTGGCGGTATCTGTCATTAAAATAGTGAAAAAAGAGAACGCTAAAATCAGCGTTGCGGAAGCGAAAAAAACAACAGAATTGAGCTTGTCTTTCTGTGGTTTTTTTGAGCTATTAAGAGTTGTCATCAGAAATTCCAAAAATTTATTCATCTAAAAGTTAAAAGTTGCATTCTTTGCTAATCAATTGATTTATATGCAAAGATTCAAATTTTCACGATCTGCTCCTTATGTCATTTGTGAATTAATT
Organism: Proteus sp. G4415; assembly: GCF_963896075.1. Lineage (NCBI taxonomy): Bacteria > Pseudomonadati > Pseudomonadota > Gammaproteobacteria > Enterobacterales > Morganellaceae > Proteus > Proteus sp. G4415. The sequence goes on along the minus strand of NZ_CAWQOK010000078.1, from coordinate 4,004 downwards.
GTGATAAACAATAGTTAATATTGATTGAATGTTCAATTAAAAAAACGTTTAATAAAAGTGTTCAATGTATTTTTTAGGTCTTGAAAACATGCCGAAGATAGGGATGCAGTCGATACGTAAACAGCAATTAATTCAGGCGACATTAGCGGTGATTAATGAGGTCGGAATGCAAGATGCCAGCATTGCATTAATTGCACGAAAGGCCGGGGTATCTAATGGCATTATAAGCCACTACTTCCGTGATAAAAATGGTTTATTGGAAGCGGCAATGCGCCATATCCAATATCAGTTAGGTTTTGCCGTCGCAATGCGATTACGTATTTTAAGCGATGCTGAGCCTAAATTGCGTATTCAAGCCATTGTCGATGGTAACTTTGATACGTCACAAACCAGTGAAACCGCAATGAAAACTTGGCTGGCTTTTTGGGCAAGTAGCATGCATCAGCCTAATTTGCATCGTTTACAAAAGGTTAATGATAGACGTTTGTACTCTAATCTCTGTTATGAATTTGGACGTGCGTTAACAAAAGATAAAGCACGCTTAGCCGCCAAAGGCTTAGCCGCTTTAATCGATGGTTTATGGCTACGTAGTGCCCTTAGCGAGGAGCCATTTTCGTTAGCAGAAGCAAAAAAAATTACTGATGAGTATATCGATATGCAACTTAATCTTTGCCAGGATAAACAGACTTAACTTACTCACTATAAAGGAGAAAATATGCAAAACCCACCGTTACACAAGCTTTATATTCATGGTGGATATGTTGATTGCGCACAACCTGAATGTGAACAATTTGCCGCAATTAATCCTGCTACAGGTGAGGTGATTGCACATTTACAATCAGCCTGTGAAGAAGATATTAATTGGGCGGTAGAAAGTGCAAAGCAAGGACAAAAAATATGGGCTGCCATGCCTGCGATGGCGCGCTCCCGTATTCTTCGACGTGCCGTGGATATTTTACGTGAACGTAATGATGAGTTAGCGCATTTAGAAACGTTAGACACCGGTAAACCCCTGTCTGAAACACGTTATGTCGATATTGTCACCGGTGCTGATGTATTGGAATACTATGCGGGTCTTATTCCTGCCCTAGAAGGGGAGCAGATCCCACTACGTGACAGCGCTTTTGTTTACACCCGTCGTGAGCCATTAGGTGTTGTTGCCGGCATTGGTGCATGGAATTATCCAATTCAAATTGCGTTATGGAAATCAGCACCTGCATTAGCAGCAGGTAATGCGATGATTTTTAAACCGAGTGAAATGACATCATTAACAGCATTAAAATTGGCTGAAATATATACCGAAGCGGGCTTGCCTCAAGGGGTATTTAATGTGGTAACGGGTGATGCCACTGTAGGGCAATGGCTAACGCAGCACCCTGATATCGCTAAGGTCTCATTTACGGGGGGGATCGATACTGGGAAAAAAGTGATGGCGAGCGCTTCTTCATCAAGCTTAAAAGATGTCACTATGGAGCTAGGTGGTAAGTCACCGTTAATTATTTTTGATGATGCCGATCTTGATACCGCAGCTGATATCGCCATGATGGCTAATTTCTATAGTTCAGGACAAGTATGTACCAATGGAACACGCGTATTTGTGCCAGAAAAGTTAAAACAAGCTTTTGAAGCTAAAATCATTGAGCGTGTCTCTCGTATTCGCGTTGGTTCACCACTGGAAATGGATACCAACTTTGGACCATTAGTCAGCTTCCCTCATCTTGAAAAAGTTTTAAGCTATATCGAGTTAGGTAAAGCTCAAGGTGCAAAACTACTTTGTGGTGGTGAACGTTTATTCGCTGGTGCATTGGCGAAAGGGGCTTATGTGGCGCCAACGGTATTTACCGATTGTACTGATGATATGAAAATCACGCAGGACGAAATCTTCGGCCCTGTAATGAGCATTTTAAGTTATCAAACAGAAGATGAAGTTATTTTACGCGCCAATAATAGTGTCTATGGATTAGCCGCAGGCTTGGTGACTCGAGATCTGACAACGGCACATCGCGTTATACATCAATTAGAAGCCGGAATTTGCTGGATCAATACTTGGGGTGAATCTGCAGCAGAAATGCCTGTTGGTGGTTATAAACATTCCGGTGTTGGCCGTGAAAATGGGCTTGTCACACTACAAAATTACACTCAAATCAAATCTATTCAAGTTGAACTTGGGGAGTTTTCATCCGTTTTTTAATCCATTCTATTTTTAATTTTAATGACTGAAACAGAGGAGATAACAATGGTCTATGACTACATTATTATCGGTGCTGGTTCAGCCGGTAACGTTCTTGCTACCCGCTTGACAGAAGATCCTGATGTTACTGTGCTGCTCCTTGAAGCTGGAGGACCGGACTACAGGTTCGATTTTCGCACACAAATGCCAGCAGCATTAGCTTATCCGTTACAGGGTAGACGCTATAATTGGGCTTATGAAACAGAGCCTGAGCCACATATGAATAACCGCCGCATGGAGTGCGGTCGAGGTAAAGGATTAGGAGGATCATCACTCATTAATGGTATGTGTTACATTCGTGGTAACGCGATGGATTTTGATGAGTGGGCCAAATTACCCGGCCTTGAAGATTGGAATTATTTAAATTGCTTACCCTATTTTCGTAAAGCAGAAACCCGAGATATTGGGGCTAATGATTATCATGGTGATAGTGGGCCTGTTAGTGTGACTACACCGAAAAAGGGGAATAATGTTTTATTCCATGCGATGGTCGAAGCCGGTGTACAAGCTGGATATCCTAGAACTGATGATCTCAATGGTTATCAGCAAGAAGGATTTGGCCCTATGGATAGAACGGTAACCCCCCATGGGCGTCGAGCCAGTACGGCACGGGGTTATCTTGACCAAGCTAAATCGCGCAAAAACTTAACTATTGAGACACATGCTACAACCGATATTATTGAATTTGAGGGTAAAAAAGCAAGTGGTGTGCGCTATTTTAAAGGAACGAATACCACGCCACAGCATGTGAAAGCACGTAAAGAAATACTGCTTTGTGCCGGGGCGATTGCATCACCACAAATCTTACAACGCTCAGGTGTCGGCCCTGAAGATGTTCTCAACGAGTTTGATATTTCGCCAGTACATGTTTTACCGGGCGTGGGGCAGAATTTGCAAGATCATCTAGAGATGTATCTGCAATATGAATGCAAACAACCCGTTTCACTTTATCCGGCGTTAAAATGGTATAACCAACCTAAAATTGGTGCCGAGTGGTTATTTAAAGGAACGGGTATTGGGGCGAGCAATCAATTTGAAGCAGGGGGTTTTATTCGCTCAAGTGAAAAGTTTGCTTGGCCAAATATTCAGTTTCACTTTTTACCAGTGGCGATTAATTATAATGGCAGTAATGCAGTGGAAGTGCATGGTTTTCAAGCTCATGTGGGGTCGATGCGTTCACCCAGTCGCGGACGTATAAAAATAACCTCACGAGATCCACATCAGCATCCAAGCATCTTGTTTAATTACATGTCAACAGAGCAAGATTGGCAAGAGTTTAGGGCTGCTATTCGTATCACGAGAGAAATTATGGCGCAACCTGCATTAGATCCCTATCGCGGTGAAGAAATTAGTCCGGGGAAAGATATTCAAACGGATGAACAGCTGGATGCTTTTGTACGTGAACGGGCAGAAACAGCATTTCACCCTTGTGGTAGTTGTAAAATGGGAAATGATGAAATGGCCGTCGTAGATGGTGCCGGACGCGTTCATGGTATAGAAAGCTTAAGAGTTATTGATGCTTCCATTATGCCCAATATAATTACTGGCAATTTAAATGCGACAACCATTATGATTGCTGAAAAAATGGCAGACAAAATTAAAGGCATTAAACCATTGCCAGCAAGCCAAGCAGATTACTATGTTGCTGGACATTCACCTGCCAGAAGAAATTAATTAACTTATCAAAACAATAGTCAAGAGGAATGAAAATTCCTCTTTTTTGTGACTGAAAGTAAAGCTTCTTTTTTCGTTATTATTTTATTTTTTTAAGTTT
>NZ_CAWQOK010000077.1:0-4700 GCF_963896075.1 Proteus sp. G4415 | reverse complement strand
ATAATTTCTTTTAGTTACTTGCATTACTCATCGCTCTCTTTTACTTTACTCTCATATAACAAGGGAGAAAGTACGATGGGTTATAACCTTGCTGAACTTACACAAGAAGAAAAAGATAAAATTAATGTCAACCTAGCCGCTTCAGGGGTTGCCTTTAAAGAGCGTTATAATATGCCAGTAGTGGCTGATGCGATAGCAAGAGAGCAACCTCAAGCTTTACAAAGCTATTTTCAAGAAAGAGTGACCTTTTATCGAGCACGAAGCCAACACTATTCTCGCTTACCTTTTGAGTCGAAATAAATACCGTGCTCAATATTAAAAAAAGAGATAAACATTTACGTTTATCTCTTTTTTATTTTCAAGTAATGATATAAAAAATGGGCGAAAAATCGCTATTTTTTATCAGTTAAATGATACTATTTACTTGATATATAGGTAATTTTATTCTCATCACAATTAACTTCAACATTGTAACGTAGATCGGTACGAGCACCTCTTACATCCAAGATAACATGATAGCTATTATCTCTTTTGATAACATCGTTCGCATTAATATTCGCCACAGGTTTTGGTCCTAGCGCTTTTTTATCATCCTGCCAGCGAGGTAATCGATTGAGTAAATAATCATTTTTCACTCTAGTGGCAAGTTGTTCTTTATCAAGATTAACACAACTAGCAAAAGGGGCTGAGCGCACAACATTATTATCATTATTCACATTTGTGACACTTTCTGCAGAGGCTCCAAAAGAAACCGCAAGAAAAAAACCTGCACCAAGTATCCCTGTTTGACCAACTAATTTGCTTAATTTCATAATAACCTCCCGAAAATATCCCTTAAAGCAGGACGAGTTTCTATTAAGCATAGCATAAGCAAAACAGGGTATTTGTGACATTTGTTAAAAAAATGTTTTAATCATTGTCATCGTCAAACACAATAGAGACTGATTCACGAGTCGTGTGTTTTTCTCTTAATTCTTGAGCGACCAATTGGATCGCCTCACCACTACTCATACCTTCGGACATCAGATGTTGAATTTTTTCTACTGCTTTTTGTTGTTCTTCATGTGTTAATGTAGGCATTCCTAGAAACATAATGTTACTCTTATCTTAATCGATTTCTATGTTGGTCTTTACAATAATGCAATCACTGAACTAATGATTGATAGTGTAAATGATACAGAATACTTGTTTAAATGGTCATAAAATGGATATGCAATTACAGCAACGTGAATTAACTTATACCCCTGATTTAGCATTACGGGTATTTGCACCTATCGCCTCTTTGTCTTGGTCTAGTTTACTGCATTCAGGTTTTGCCGAACATCACCATAATCGTTTTGATATTGTTGTATCCGATCCTGCTATTACCTTAGAAACACGCAAACAAATTACCACTATTAAAGAGAAAACCGGTCGAGTCAAACGCTCTAAAAAAGATCCCTTTACGCTTATCCAAACAGCATTAGACGCTTTTAATTTTCATCCAGTCAGTGATGAAACGCTTCCTTTTCTAGGTGGCGCATTAGGTATATGGAGTTACGATTTAGGTCGTCGCATTGAAATATTACCAGAATTAGCAAAAAATGAACTTAATTTCGCTGATATGGCTATCGGTATTTATGATTGGGCACTAATTGTTGACCATCAACTGAAAAAAGCCACATTAATAAGCTACCAAGATATTGACGCACGTCTCCAATGGCTAGCAAAGCACGCTGATAATAACACAATAGAAAAAAAAGAACCTTTTGTCTTAACTTCTCCATGGCAATCAAACATGAGTAGTGATGAATACAATGAAAAAATTGCTAAAATTCATCAATACTTACTTTCAGGGGATTGCTATCAAGTCAATTTAGCGCAACGTTTTTGTGCTAATTATAGCGGTGATGAATGGAATGCATTTTTAACACTAAATCAAGCGAATAAAGCACCATTTTCTGCTTTTATGCATTTACCTCATCATTTTGTTATGAGTATTTCTCCTGAACGTTTTATTCATTTAAGTGATCATAAAATTGAAACACGTCCAATAAAGGGTACCCTTCCCCGTAAAGCGCATCCCGATGAAGATGATGAACAAGCGCAATTGCTGGCAAATTCTCGTAAAGATCGTGCTGAAAACTTAATGATTGTCGATTTAATGCGCAATGATATTGGTAAAGTTGCCACAACAGGATCAGTCAAAGTACCTGAATTATTCGTTGTTGAACGCTTTCCCGCCGTGCACCACTTAGTCAGCACTATTACCGCTGAACTTCCAGAAAATTTAAACGCAACTGACTTATTACGTGCTGCCTTCCCCGGTGGTTCAATTACTGGCGCACCTAAAATTAGAGCAATGGAGATTATCGAAGAACTAGAGCCACATCGTCGCCATGGATATTGTGGTGCCATTGGCTATATTAGTTTTTGTGGTACGATGGATACTAATATCTCAATTAGAACCCTACTGACGGAAAAAAATAAAATTTACTGTTGGGCGGGGGGTGGAATTGTCGCTGATAGCGTTGCCGAACAAGAGTACCAAGAAACCTTTGATAAACTTGGTCAAATATTAACTGTTTTAAGTGAAGTTTCTCCCGATGACACTTATTGATACCTTTATCAATCGCTTTCAACTTACTTTACCCGAGCCGGTAAATCAGCCTATTGATGCTAAAAAATCGGCAGCGGTTTTACTGCCGATTATCAATAAGCCTAATCCAACGATCCTCTTAACAGAGCGCGCATCAACGTTGCGCTCTCATGCCGGACAAGTTGCGCTCCCCGGAGGGAAACGCGATCCACAAGATAAAAACCTTATTGAAACGGCATTACGTGAAGCCCATGAAGAGGTCGATATTCCGCCCAGTATGGTTTCTGTGATCGGCCAATTAGCCCCATTACGCAGTTCAGAAGGTTATTTAGTAACCCCCATTGTCGGGGTGATCCCCCCCAATTTATCTTTACGTCATAATCCCACAGAAGTCGCTTCTGTCTTTGAAATGCCATTAAGTTATGTACTCAATACTCAGCGCTATTTACCGTTAGATTTTCGTCGTGCCGGTAAAATGCATCGCATCTATTTTTACCCTTATGAAGGGCATTTGGTGTGGGGACTAACCGCAGCTATTTTACATAACCTCGCGTTGCATATTACTTAATTTATTATTTTATTATCCAACGCTATCTTTTTATCGTCACCACTACAACTGTACTTAGCTATTTTAAAAAAATGTTGTAAACTAGACTATTAACGGGACGATATAATCGTAAAAACGCTCCCCTTACTATAAATAACTATATTTTTATTATTTTTTTAACCCTCACTCTTATTAAGGAGTCTGACGTGATTAGCGTTTTCGACATGTTTAAAGTGGGCATTGGGCCATCTAGCTCTCACACCGTAGGCCCCATGAAAGCGGGGAAAGAATTTGTCGATGATTTAGTCAGCCAGGATCTGATTGCGTCTGTCACTCGCGTAGCTGTTGATGTATACGGCTCATTGTCATTGACAGGCAAAGGTCACCACACTGATATCGCAATTATTATGGGCTTAGCAGGTAATGCACCCGCTACTGTCGATATTGACAGCATTCCCGGTTTTATTCGTGAAGTTGAAGAAACTGGCCGTTTACCATTAGCAAATGGATTAAAAGTTGTCGATTTTCCAGCTGAAAGTATGCATTTTAGCAATGATAATCTTTCATTACATGAAAATGGCATGACAATTCATGCTTTTGCAGGTGACAAAGAAATTTATCGTAAAACCTACTACTCTATTGGTGGTGGATTTATTGTTGATGAAGAAAACTTCGGCAAATCTGTGCTTGACAGCCAACCTGTTTCTTATCCTTATGCAAGCGCTGAAGAGTTATTAAAACATTGTAAAGAAACCGGATTATCAATCTCTAGCTTAATGATGAAAAATGAGCTAGATCTTCATACTCAAGCCGAAATTAGTGCCTATTTTGCTGATGTTTATAAAACCATGCAAGAGTGTATCGAGCATGGTTTAAATACCGAAGGCGTATTACCGGGACCACTTCGTGTTCCTCGTCGTGCTGCGTCACTAAATCGTTTATTAACTTCCAGTAATAGCCTGTCTAACGATCCGATGAAAGTCGTTGATCTTATCAATATGTTTGCACTGGCAGTGAATGAAGAAAATGCCGCAGGTGGACGAGTGGTCACCGCACCAACGAATGGTGCATGTGGTATTGTTCCAGCTGTATTGGCTTATTACGATCGCTGTATTGAAAAGGTCACGCCTGAAATTTATACCCGTTATTTCTTAGCCTCAGGGGCGATTGGTATTCTTTACAAAATGAATGCTTCTATTTCTGGCGCTGAAGTGGGTTGCCAAGGCGAAGTGGGCGTTGCTTGCTCAATGGCTGCGGCCGGGCTTGCTGAATTACTCGGTGCTAGCCCTGAACAAGTCTGTGTTGCTGCTGAAATCGGTATGGAGCATAACTTAGGTTTAACTTGCGATCCTGTTGCAGGACAAGTACAAGTTCCTTGTATTGAACGCAATGCAATTGCCTCTGTTAAAGCGGTAAATGCTGCTCGTATGGCATTACGTCGTACCAGTGAACCACGAGTTTCACTTGATAAAGTGATTGAAACCATGTACGAAACAGGTAAAGACATGAACGCAAAATATCGCGAAACCTCTCGTGGTGGATTAGCAATAAAAGTTCAATGTGACTAATTAGCCT
>NZ_CAWQOK010000076.1:0-1960 GCF_963896075.1 Proteus sp. G4415 | reverse complement strand
AAATCACCTTCCCCATAATTAGTATAAGGTGATTTTATTTAATATCCATTTAAACTTTACAGCTAATACAACGTGTAAAAGCTTTTTTTATTGAAGCACCTAAAACCTCGTCACTACAATTGGTTTTTAATGTAATAATTGCATTGTTAGGCATACTTTTACCAATCCAATGATCCAATCGTAAGTGATCATAAGGAATAATAGATATAATACCATCAGTCACATTCACATTACATAAGTTCATATTTTTGAATAGTGTCGTTTTATTTTTATAATTACATTCTTTAATTATTTTTTTTACCCATTCAGAATATAATCCTTCGTTATTACGCATTTCATGATATTCAGATGAATTAGCATCTAATATTTCGCTTTGGATTAATGCATTTCTTGTAAAGAAACCCAAATCTGCATTAAATGGATCTTTGGATAAAACCTTATAACCTTTTTCAAAATCAATCAAATAAATACCGCTTTTTGAAAGGGTTGTTATAATATAATAATCATTATTAAAATAGACACTTGCTCTTAAGTTATTTTTCTTTGATATAGACACTATTTACTCCTCAACGATTGTAATATTAACCTTAATATTTTTTGAAGATGCATTTTTAATAGATTTATTAATAGCATCCCATTGTTGTTTGGTTATTCTTGCAGGAACACCTAATTCTAGAGTTTTTGATTTAATATCACTTGGTAAAGTTTTATAACCTTTATTTCTGCTGGATATTTATCTATTTAATAATTTCCAAATAAAACCATCACCTAATCATTATCTTAGAAATAATATTAAAAAAATGGTTTTTTTATTTATTGATGCTTACATTAAAAATTAGCGACTAATTTATTTATTCTGAATACATATGAGTAAAATAATCGCTAATTTTATTATTATCAAGCAATCTATCTTTAGTAAAATCAAGACTATCAGAGACTACAATATATTTCCTTAACTCTTCTGGAATATCTGCTATTGTTGCATAAACGGTAGGAACAATAAAACGAAAATAATCACCCATTTTGGTTTTGCCTTCATATCCAATGGGATAATCCTCTCCTATTGATTGCCCCTCTAATGCTTCAAAATAAAACATTCCCATTTTAGTTGCTAACTCAGCATCACAGTTTTTTTTATTTTCTAATCTAAAGTTAAAGTTATTAATTATTTCTTGCTTATTTTTATATTTTTTATATACCCAGCTAGAATATAAATCTATAAGATACTCACCTTTTTTATTAACATTATTATTATACTTTTCAGAGTCGCCATCGATATATTCACATAAATCATTAAGTGATTCTTTTATATTATTTATTTCTAATATACATTTAGGTAACCATCCATATCCATTATTTAGCATCATTGAAATATATCCATTTTTATCCATAGCAACCCATGAATGATTTCTTCCCTGACCTGGATACCAATTTATATCAAGTAACAATCTCATATATACTCCCTAATACTATTCATCTAAAAAAACTTTAATACAATTTTTACATGTATCAACAAATGCTTCTTCTGGCATAGTAGATAAATCATATCCGTAAGCTTTTCTGGGGCGATATGCCTGAGAAATTCTGATATCTTGAGGTTTGACCCCTTTTCGAATCAGCTGATCTGCGGCTAATACTTCACCGCATCCTCCTACAATATTATCACAATGTACTGTTTTTGTTCCAACTTTAACATCACCTAATTTATTTTTTAGTAGAACCACAGTATCTTTATGAAGCATTTCTATTTTAATGTCAGAACCAACACTTCCTCTTACTATAATAGTTCCTGTTTTAATATCATATGCAGCTACCATTGTAGCTATATCTTTAGCTTTATTTTTTGAAGATATTTTATTAATTTCATCTATTACACGTTTATTTGCTGCTATAAATAACTTTTCTTGATCTACTATCGGTTTTATAGCAGTAATAGTTAGTTAACAAGTTATATTTATTT